>CAZLYG010000028.1:0-20823 GCA_964563075.1 uncultured Steroidobacteraceae bacterium
GGCGCTGGGCGGCTGCGACGGCGCCGGACTGACTGCTTCGCCGAGCGGCAGCGGCATCCGGCCGATTGCGGCGCTGGGCGGCTGCGACGGCGCCGGACTGACTGCTTCGCCGAGCGGCAGCGGCATCCGGCCGATTGCGGCGCTGGGCGGCTGCGACGGCGCCGGACTGACTGCTTCGCCGAGCGGCAGCGGCGACGGCGCCCAGCCGACCGCAGCGCCGGGCGGCTGCGACGGCGCGACCCCTGCCAGCGCCTTGCGGATCGCGCCTGCAAGCTGATCGGCCGTCGGCCCGACCACCACCTGCAGCGTGCCAGCCGATGGGCGCACGACACCGCGTGCTCCCAGCTGCTTCAGGGCCGCTTCGTCGACGCTGGCGTGTGACTCGACAGCCAGGCGCAGTCGCGTCGTACAAGCATCGACCGACCGAATGTTGGCGCTGCCGCCCAACGCACGTATGAAGCTCCATGCCGGGTCGCCCCTGTCCTGTCCGGCGGCCACCGCGCTCGCTACCGCAACCGCATCGCCGGCGGCGGCGATCGCCTCGGCCGCCTCGCGTCCCGGTGTTTTCAGGTCGAACTTTACGATCGCGAGATGAAACAACCCGTAGTAGAGCGCGAAGTACACCAACCCGACCGGAAACAGCAGCCACGGGTGCGTCGCCTTGTTGAAGTTGAGTACATAGTCGAACAGTCCGGCGGAGAAGCCGAACCCCAGTCGCACGTGCAAGGCGCTCATGATGACAAACGCCAGGCCCGTCAGCAGCGCATGCACGGCATACAGAGCGGGCGCCAGAAACAGAAAGGTGAACTCGATCGGCTCTGTCACCCCCGTCAGGATCGAGGTGAACGCAATCGATCCCAGCAGACCGCCCACGGCCTTGCGCCGCTCGGGACGCGCCGTGCGGTACATCGCCAGGCAGGCGGCCGGCAAGCCGAAGATCATGACGGGAAAGAAGCCGGCCATGAAGGCGCCGGCGTTCGGATCGCCGGCGAAGAAGCGCTTCAGATCGCCGGTGACGCCATGGTAATCCCCGAGCAGAAACCAGGCGATGTTGTTGATGATGTGATGCAGGCCGGTCACGATCAACACCCTGTTCATGACGCCATAGGCAAACAGCCCCCACGCGCCCGCGTGCAGCACAGAACGGCTGAGCGCGTCCATGCCGGCCTCCAGCGACTGCCATTCCAGGCCGAATACTGCCGCGAGTCCCAGCCCGGCCAGGCCGGCGGCGATGGGCACAAAGCGCCTTCCGCCAAAAAACGCAAGATAGCTCGGCAGGCGGATGTTGCTGAAGCGGTTGTAGAGCGCCCCGGCGATGAGCCCCGAGAGGATCCCGACCGGCACACTGAGCTTGCCGAGCTCACGAGCCTTGTATGCCGCCGCCGCCAGATCCGCTGCCTGACCGCTCATGCCAGCGACAGCGTCATGCGGCACGACGATCAGGACCTGCGCTCCCTGCGTCGCAACGAGATAGCCCACGACGCTTGCCAGACCGGCGGCTCCGTGATTCTCCCGCGCGAGCCCCACGGCGACACCCACCGCGAACAGCAATCCGAGATTGTCGAAAATCGCGCTGCCCGCCGCGGCCATCGAGGCGAAGTTGAGCAGGTCCGGCTGCCCCAGCCGCAGCAACATACCCGCAATGGGCAACACGGCTATGGGCAGCATCAGCGCGCCACCCACCCGCTGGAGAGCCGGCAATATGGACTTCATCGCCTCACCTCGGCGGTCAAGTCACGGCTGAGCGCGACTTCACCGCATCACCGCGACAGCCAAATCACGGCTGAGCGCGACTTCACCGCGCCACCTCGACAGCCAGGTCGCGCCTGCGCGTAAGCACAGCACGCACCGCTGCAGCCGATTCCTGCTCCAACGCCACCTGCGCCAGCTCCCGACACTCGGTGAGTCTGAGCCTACCGATCAGCGCCTTCAGCTCGCCGACGGCCGACGGCACAACGGACAACTCCGTCACTCCCAACCCGATGAGCGCTGGAACAGCCAGCGGGTCGGAGGCCAGGCCACCGCACACGGCGACAGGCCGGGAGCGGGCCTGTGCGGCTGCCGTCGTCTGCGCAATCAAGCGCCACACGGCCGGGTGCAGCGCATCCAGCCGCGGTGCAAGCTCGGCATGGCCGCGATCCATCGCGAGCGCGTACTGCGTCAGGTCATTGGTCCCAAGCGAGAGAAAATCGGTGTCGCGTGCAATTGCATCAGCCGTCATTGCCGCGGCGGGCGTCTCGATCATTGCGCCAACAAGGATGGCGGGCTCCGCGGAGCTCGACAACTGCGCCCGTTCCTCCTCCAGCATCCTGCGCACGGCTCGCACCTCTGCGGCATCAGTGATCATCGGCAACAGAATGCGGCACTGTCCGCCCGGCCGTACACGCAGAATCGCACGCAGCTGGACGCGCAGAAGTTCCGGACTCCACAAGCTCGTCCGCACTCCTCGCAGCCCGAGAGCCGGGTTGTCCTCGTGGGGAAGCGGCAGGTAGGGAATCGGCTTGTCGCCACCGATATCCAGAGTGCGAATCACGACTGGGCGGCCTGCAAACGCCCTCGCGATTTCCTGGTAACGGGCCGCCTGCTCCGCCTCACCGGGAGGCTCGGTGCGTTCGAGAAAGAGAAACTCCGTTCGCAGCAGACCGCAACCTTCCGCCCCGTTACGCACGGCCGTCTCTGACTCGGCCAGCGAGCCCGTGTTGGCAAACACCTCGATGCGGGTTCCATCGGCCGTTCTGCAATCGACGCTGGCCGCCGCCGCTTCCCGAGCTCGCCGCTGGCGACGGGCGGCGATGCGAGTCCGCGCCTCCTGCAGCGCGGAAGCCACGGGATCGACATACAGCTGTCCGGAATCGGCGTCCACGATGAGCGGCGTATCGTTGCGGACATCCAACACTCCAGGGCCCAGCGCAACGAGCGCGGGAATGCCCATCGCCGCGGCGAGGATAGCTGCGTGTGAGGTGGGCCCCCCGCTCGCCATGCATATTCCGGCGACTTTCGTTGCGTCGAGCGTTACGAGCTGTGACGGAAGCAGCTCGCGTGCGATGAGAATCGCATCGGACGGGATATCTGCGCTTGCAGAGGATGCGCCGCCCTGCAGCGCGAGTAGAACCTGAGTCTCGAGGTCGAGGAGATCGGCGATTCGTTCGCTCATCCGCGGGTCGTTGAGGTGCCGCAGTGCATCGACGCTCACGCGAATAGCCGCGCGCCACGACCAACCGGCGCTCTTGCCCTTCGCGACCCATGAGCTGGAGCTCGCTGTGAACTGCGGGTCCTCGAGCAGCTCCAGGTGAGCGCCGACGATCTCCCGCGCGGTATTGGATGCCGTCGCGAGACGGCCGCGGAGCGCAGCTGCGACCGCCGCGCGTGCGCGCGCCAGTGCGGTCTTTTCGAGCTCAACTCCAGAACCCGTTTCCACCACGTGGACCTCGGGTCTGCCGAATCGAAATGCCCGGCCGACAGCCAGTCCGCGGCTGGCGACGACGCCATGGATGACCCTTGCGCCGTCGATGACCTCCGCGGTGGCGGGTGCAGAGGGGGCGGCCACCCCAGCGACGGCGCCTTCGCGCGGATCGCCGCGGCCGGCGCGGTACTCGGGCTCGCCGGCGAGGGCGGCATCGTGCAGATCGCCGCGTGCAGCTCGGTGCCCGGCCGCGCCAGCAACAACCACATCCGCGTTAGCCCGTCCCATAACGGCCGCGAGCGCTTCCACCGCCGTATGAGCATCGGGTCCGGAAGCTTCGATCACAACCCGGTCACCGCGGCGGACTCCTAGGGACATCATCGCTACAGTGCTGCGAGCATCGGCCGTGCGACCGTTCGCGGACAATCGCAGCTCGGCGGCAAGGCCCTTGACCGAGTTGGCGAGGAGTGCGGCCGGGCGTGCATGGATGCCATGTTCGAGCTCGACACGGACCGGCCGCACAATGCTTTCACCGGTCATGCTCGGGGCGTCGTCGGCGCGCTCCCCGACAGTGAGCTCCATCATCAAGTCGCCGGCGCGCAACGCCCTGCCCTCGTGACGGCACGCGATGTTGAAATCACGGCCTCCGATCACTATTACCGGAGTCAGAAGACTCTTCGCCCGTTGCGCCAACGTATCCATTTCGAAGCTGATCAAGGGTTCGCCGGCGCGCACCTGTGCGCCCACGCTGACGTGCTGCTCAAATCCCACACCGGCGAGCGCTACGGTGTCGATACCGACATGGATCAACAGCTCGATGCCGCTGCTCGCGCGTAACGTCACGGCGTGTCTGGTCGCCGGAAGGAGGAGGATCTCGCCGCCGCAGGGAGCCACGACGGTGGCGGAGGTAGGGTCGATCAACACGCCATCCCCGAGCATGCGGCCGGCAAACACCGGATCCGGTGCCTCCTCGAGCGAGGCGCACCAGCCGGCGAGTGGCGCGAGCAGCTTCAGGTTCGCCATTCGCGAGTCTCACTCCAGCAGCTGCACCCAGTCGATCGCCCACATGGGATCGAGCTGGTGCTGCGTGAACTTCAAGCACAGGTCGTGCCGCCCAGGCAGCGGTCGCAGTGTCGCGGGCGGCAACGTCGTCACCGCGTTGTTGGCTGCGGCTGGTTCCAGGGGAAGCACGGCGACAGGTGGCCCTGCGCAGCTGTCGATCCGCACTTCGAGCTCCCCGGCAGGCGTGCGCGGCGGATTCAGCTTGATCGCCTGTCGTTGCGCTCCCAGCTGAAAGTTGAAGGGCACCTGCCCTACCGCGGCTTGAATGCCCGTGACGTGCGCAAGATCGACGTCCATGAACTTCCAGCAGGGATCGAGAATGTCGATCTGAAAGACAGCGCGTGGCTCACCCGTATTCACCGGCGCGTCGTCCTCGAGGGACAACACGAGCTTGCGGGAGCACGGCTCGAGCTGATGACTGGTGCGCCGCTCCAGCGCGCGAATGTCCAACCCTCGCGAGACAATCCCCCCAAGGTTC
Source organism: uncultured Steroidobacteraceae bacterium (assembly GCA_964563075.1). Classification (GTDB taxonomy): domain Bacteria; phylum Pseudomonadota; class Gammaproteobacteria; order Steroidobacterales; family Steroidobacteraceae; genus 13-2-20CM-66-19. The sequence goes on from CAZLYG010000028.1 coordinate 4,944, forward strand.
TCACTTCCATCGAAAGCGGCGGCACGGAGCTCGCCACGAGCGGAAACATCGAGCGGTTGACTGTAGAGAGGCGAACCAACGCTCGGGTCGTTGCCATCGAGCGTGTAGTGAATCTCACCGAACCCGGCTTGATTCGCCAGGCTCAGATGCACTCTCTCGTGCTCGCGATCCAGTTCCGCCGCGACATTCACGGCGAAGATGTCAGTGGAGAATTGGAGGCCAACGGCGCGATACCGATCCAGCTCCCGCGGCAAGCGCCGCACGAAGCTCTGCCAATCCAGCTGCTCGGGAGCGGACCAGCCCAGTTCGGCGACCGCCGCGGCGCGGGGAAATGCCATTTCCTGGACTCGCTCCGCGGTGCGGATGTGCTCAGTCCAGATGTTCGCCTGCAGGCCGAGCACGTGCGAGCGCTGCTCCGCCGGTATCGATGTCGGCAGCGGATCGAAGCGGTAGACATCTTCAAGCCGAATCAGCGTCCCGCGGCCGGGCGGCTCGTTGCGATTCGTCCCTTGAACGTTGTCGAAATAGAGCGTCGGGGATGGTGACAGCACGGTGTCGTGGCCGCTCGCCGCAGCCGCCAGGGCACCCGCGGTACCGCGCCAGGACATCACCGTCGCCTCGGGTGCGATGCCGCCTTCGAGAATCTCATCCCACCCCACGAGCCGGCGGCCGTGTGATTGCAGATAGCGCTGCATCCAGCGAGTGAAGTAGCTCTGCAGGGCCGCCTCATTCGCAATCCCGAGCGCGCGCATCCCCGCCTGCACCTGGGGCGAAGCCCTCCACTGGTCCTTGACGGCCTCATCCCCGCCGACGTGCACATACTCGCCTGGAAACAACTCCAGCACCTCATCGAGCACATTCTTCAGAAACTCGAAGGTCGAAGGCTGGGGACTGAGCAGGTTGTCGTAGATGCCCCAGTCCGAGGGCACGGCGGTCGGCGGCTTGTCGGTCACCCCGAGCCACGGATAAGCCACGATTGCCGCTGTTGCATGTCCAGGGACGTCGATCTCCGGAACGATCGTCACGTAGCGCTCCGCCGCGTGTGCCACGATCTCCCGCACCCTGTCCTGCGTGTAATAGCCGCCATAGAGCCGTGGCTTGCCGGTCCCGGGGTCGATATCAGCCGCGGCCGCCGCTCCCGCCGGCAGGCGCCAGGCCCCAACGCTGGTGAGGCGCGGATACTTTCTGATCTGCAGCCGCCATCCCTGATCGTCGGTGAGGTGCCATTGCAGGACGTTGAGCTTGTGCAGCGCCATCCAGTCGATGAGACGCATGATGAATTCCGGGGACTGGTAGTGGCGCGCGGAATCCAGCATCAGCCCGCGCCAACGGAACCGCGGTGAATCGGAAATGCGCATCGCCGGCACCCGGATCTCATCGTTGCCGTGCCAGACCGAGCCCGTGCACAGCTCCCAGAGCGTCACGGCGGCATAGAACAATCCTCGCTGGTCGCGCGCAGAAAGCATGATGCGGGTGGGAGAGATGTCGATCTCGTAGCCTTCGGACTCTGAGATCGAGAGGGAAGGATCCAGCCGGAAGATGATCGCATCGGCCGGGGTCGCCTGCCCTGCGCGCTCGGAGATTCGTAGCCGCACTCCGCGCGTCTCCAGCATCAGTTGCGCGAAATAGGCGGCGATCCGGGCCGCTTCCGCGTCCCGGGGGTGCGAGAGCGTCGCGTCAGGGTGGATCACGAAAAAGCCCTGGCGCGGTTCGACGTGAGCGGGCGCGGGTATCATGTTGAGCTGCGCCGCCGGATTGAGCTGCGCCGCCGGGGTTGCCGGCGCTGCAGCCGCGGCGAGCCCGCCAAGGAGCCTGAGCGCAAGACCGCAAAACCCCCCGCCCCGGAGTGGCGCTCCGGCACTGGTGCAAAGCAAGGTGAGACACCGCAGGAAACGGCGGCGGCCCACCCGGATAAATGAGTTGCAGTCTGGCACGCGACGCCTAGCTTGCCACGTCTGAATACTCGCGTGCGCCGTGACGGCGCCCAGCGCCGCCCCGTCACCTCAGAACTTCACCCGCAGGTTCAGGTAGTACTGCCTCCCGTTGACATAGAACGCCCGCGGCTGGGTGGTGTTGAGGGCGTAGTACTTGAGGGTGGGATTGTTCAGGTTCTGCCCGTCGAGGGTGACCGAGAAGTTGTCGGTGATTGTGTACCCGAGTGACGCCGACAGAGTACCGATGCCATCCTGTGTGAAGGCGGAGCTGCGGTCCAGGCCACTGTAGAACGCCGATCGGTACGTATAGGCGATGCGCGCACTGAAGTGCGCGTCCTCGTAGTATCCGTTGACGTTGTACGTGTTCCTCGAGGTGCCGACCAGGCGGTCATCGCCGGCTGAGGGGCCGCTCGTCGGCACGTCTGCAGTCTGTTTGCCATCGGCGAACGTGTAATTCGCAGCGAAACCGAAGTGCTCGGCGATCGCCTGGACGTAGTTGAGCTCCACCCCCTCGACACGCCCCTGGCTATTGATCGGCACCGTCAACAAATAATCCAGAGGCTGACCATTGGGGTGAGCGTTGTCGAAGGTCAGCTCAGTCACGGGCCGGGTCCCGTAGCTGATGTAGTTGTGCAGATCCATGTAGAACGCCGTCGCGGACAGCAGCGAGCGCTTGGCGAAATACCACTCCAGGCCGGCATCGACATTGGTTGAGCGGATTGGCTTCAGGTCGGGGTTGCCGCCCGTGCCAGTGCCGGGAGTAGACCCCTGAGGAGGCGCTCCGAGAGAGGTATTGGCGGCGAGCGCGGAATAGTCGGCACGAGTCATGGTCTCGCCCACTGCGAACCGAGCCAACAGCTGCGGATCGATCTCGTATTTGAAGTTTGCGCTCGGCAACACGTCGTTGTAGCTGTGGTCGACCGGGCGAGCGACATAGGGGCCGAACGCGGAAGTGTTCACCGCGCCGGGTGTCGTGGCCGACACCGTGCTGTCCTGCGCATAGTTGATGGTGTCCTCGACAGTCCTCACGAAGCGCACACCGATGTTGCCACTCCAGTTACTGCCCTTGAAATCCGCCTGCGCGTAGGCGGCATAGGTTTTCTCGTGGACCTCGTACCAGCCGTCCGGAATGTAGACGCGCGTGATCGGGTCGCGGTTGACGTTGGCCGGACTGTTGTAGGCGGCGAGCTGCGCGGGCGTCCAGTACCAGATGCCCGTGGGAATCGAGCCGCCGAAATTCTCGAAATCAGACGGATAGTTCTGGAAGGTCGTCGGGTAGGTGGCCGGATTGGTACCGCCCGTGGGGCCTTGGCCGATGGGACCCAGAGACACGCGATCGTGCTTCTCCCAGCGCGCGCCGAACTTCAGATCGGTCCACGGGCTTCCCTCCATGGCGAACGTGCCGTCCAGCTTGGCCCAGTCCTCCCGATCCACCACATCGACGTCCTCAGCGCCGAAAATCCAGCCGAAGGCGACCGGAGTGCCGCCGGCGAACGGCGAGGTATTGTTGGTGCTGCCGAAATTGAAGCTGGGACCGCTGCTGATGCCATGCAGGGTATAGCCGGCTCCGCCGCCCAGATCGGGCTGGGTCTCGGAGACATCCTGCGTCGGCGTCCTGCCCTCGCCCCGCGAAGTGCCGACCTGCCCTGCGAACGACAAGGCGTCGCTCACCTTGAGATTGGCATCCAGATTGACGAAGTTGGAGCTCTCGCTCTCATCCGGCCGGGAGATCTGGTCGTACACGCCGTAGAAGGTCCCGGGAACGCCGGTGAAATTGGCGTTCACCAGAGTGTTGTTGACGACCTGGTAGCCCGGATCCGGCGCCTGGCCTGAACCGGAGCCGATGAAATGCGTGGTCCACAGCAGGTAGTTGCGATTGTAGTTCGGCGCCTCCAGCTTCGAGAGGAAGCCCGACAGGTCGAAGCCGAGATTGTCCGAAGGCTGCCACTGGATGTCGACCAGACCCCCGGTGCGGGTGCGCTTCTGGGTGAACAGCGCTTCACCGATGTCGGTGGGATACTGGACGCCGGCCAGGTCAGGGTGAGCCAGGGCAATCGGGCTGGGTGGGTGGGTCGCGTCGCCCGCAAAGATCGTGTCATAGCCCAGCAGCTCGACGCCTTCGCGCTGCAGGTGGCGCTCCTCGCGAAAACCCTGCAGCAGCACGCCGAAGTTGCGGTCGTCGTTGTGCCAGTTGAGCAGCGCGCTCAACTGAGGATCCGTTTTGGAAGGCAGATCCGCATACACAGCGCCCGCGGAGAGCTCGAACGAGAACGGTTTCGAGATATCGAGCGGCTTGCGCGTGATGATATCGACCGAGCCGGCAACCCCTCCCTCCACCAGGGAGGCCTCCGAGCTCTTGTGGACCACGATCTGACTGACCAACTCCGAGGGCAGCAGCGTGAAGCTGACGCTGCGGCCGACCGTTTGCGTCTGGTCGAGAACGAACCAGTCGCCAGCGGCGATGTTGTGCCCATTGATGAGGGTCTGTGTCAGGCTCGGGTTGGTACCACGCATGCTGACGCGATCGTTCTCGTCGAAGCCGCCCTCGTTCGCGCCGGCCGAGCTGGTCGTGATTCCAGGGACTCGCTGCAGCGAATCGGCTATGTTCTTGTCGGGCATCTTGCCGATGTCTTCGGCGGAGACGACATCCACGACGGCGACCGCGTCCTTCTTGACCTGCAGGGACTGGTCGAGCGAGGCTCGAATGCCGGTGACGACGACCTCCTGGAGGGGGGCGCCCGCGTCCGAGGGTGGCGCTGTCTGCGCGTAAGCGAGAGCGACGGGTGTCATCAGCGATACGCCGAGGGCCGATCTGACGGCGAGAGCCACTTTTCGGTTCATTGAACTCCCCAACTTGTCACGCTCGATCCCCGAGCAGTTCCGGCGGTCAGCTTCAGGAGCGCCCTCCCGGTTGCTTGCGCCGTGTTACGGTGCCCGTGCTGATTGATCGCGCGGTTCACACCAGTTAGGTGCCAATATAATACCAATATCCTGATTTGGCTATAGAGATGTCATTACAGAACCCTATTCGATACATTTATCCTTATATATCAGGTAACTATCGATCAATAACGGTATTGTAGTTTTACAAGTGGTATTTTTCTGGTATTACTGTACGGGGTCTCCTGCATCGCCAATCGAGGCTGACAGATGCCGTCTCTCGCCAAAGCCGTCGGACCGCTCGACTCTCACAGCAACCTGCCCCTGTACCAACAGCTCCAGCGCGCGCTGCGACTGGCGATCGATCAACACATCCTCGCGCCCGATGACGCTTTGCCGGCCGAACGCGACCTCGCCGCGGAGTTCGAGGTCTCGCGCATAACCGTCCGCAAGGCACTCGATGGGCTGGTTGCCGAGGGCCTGCTCGTGCGTCGCCAAGGTTCGGGCAACTTCGTCTCGACGCGGGTCGAGAAGAACTTCGCGATGCTGACTTCGTTCTCGGAGGACATGCGTGCACGCGGACGCACCCCGCGCTCCGTATGGCTGAAGCGCTCCACCGGAACGGTGACTCCCGAAGAGGCGCTGACGCTGCGTCTGAGCCCCGGGACTCCCGTTTATCGCTTCTACCGCCTGCGTTTCGCGGATGACGCACCGATGGCGATCGAGGTGGCCACCATCGTTGCGAGCGCCCTGCCCTCGATGGACTCCGTCAATGAATCGCTGTACGAAGCACTCGAGCGCACTGGCCACCGCCCTGTACGCGCGCTGCAGAGGCTGCGTGCGGTCGTCCTGAACGCGGAGCAGGCGGAGCTGCTGAAGGCCAAGGCCGGGGATCCGGGCCTTCTTGTCGAACGACTCGGTTCGCTGCGTGACGGCAGTGCCGTGGAATTTTCACAGTCATACTACCGAGGCGATATTTACGACTTCGTCGCCGAGTTGAATGCGTCAGCATGACGATGCCGTTGGCAGAGAGCACGCCGCGCGCAGCCGATACAACATTGATGTACGCGGAAGCGGCCGAATCCGCAGCAGTGGTGGCACGACAGCTGCGTGAGAATGCCCCGCTGGCAGCGCAGATCGGACGCAGGTTGCGCGACAACCCACCCCGCGCCATCGTCACTTGCGCGCGCGGCAGCTCGGATCATGCCGCCACATACGCCAGGTACCTGTTAGAGACCCGTGCACATGTCCTTACCTCCTCTGCCTCGCCTTCGATCAGCTCGGTGTACGGCATCCAGCAGGACCTCCGCGACTGCCTGTTCCTGGCCATTTCGCAATCGGGGCGCAGCCCCGACCTGCTGGCTGCGGTCGAGGCAGCCCGTCGCGATGGCGCCTGCATAGTGGCCATCTGCAACGCGCCAGAGGCCCCGCTGGTTGCGGCGGCGGATTTCTCGATCCCCCTCCTGGCAGGTGTCGAAAGCAGCGTCGCGGCTACCAAGTCCTACATAGCCACACTCGCCGCATTCGCACACCTGGTCTCCGAGTGGACGCAAGATGCAGCGCTCATTGCGGGGACACAGGCCCTTCCCGAGGCCATCGACGCTGCCTGGAACCTGGACTGGCGGGCGGCACTTCCAATGTTGGTTGCCGCCGAGCACCTGTACGTGATCGGCCGGGGCATCGGTCTTGGACTTGCGCAGGAGGGAGCGCTCAAAGCCAAGGAGACGTGCGGACTGCACGCGGAGGCGTACAGCGGCGCGGAAGTTCGTCACGGCCCAGTCGCACTCCTGGGTGAACATTTTCCCGCACTGGTGCTCGCGCAGAATGATGCGACACGCCCTGGTCTCGAAGGTCTGGCCACGGAGCTGGCCGCACGCGGTGTCGAGGTGGCCCTGGCAGGCGGGCACGCCGCAGGAGCTGTGATCCTCCCTACCGTGGAGTGTCTCGCAAGTCTCGCACCGATACCCAGCGCGGTCAGTCTGTACCGGCTGCTCGCTCAGGTTGCCATGGCTCGCGGTCGAAATCCCGACGCCCCGCCCCACCTCAGCAAAATCACGGCGACGGTCTGATGAGCCAGGCTTTCCTCAACGGCCAGCTTCTCACGCCGCAAGGTTTTGTTGCCGGCCGTGCATTACTCGTCGAAGGCGCGCACATCGAAGATGTCGTCCCCGAGAGTGATCCGCGCGTCTCCCGCGCAACGCGCATCGACCTCAACAGGCGCCTGCTGCTCCCTGGGTTCATCGACACTCAGGTCAACGGCGGCGGTGGAGTGTTGTTCAACGACTCGCCCGAGGTCGCCGGAGTGCGCACCATCGGCGTCGCGCACAGCCGGTTTGGGACGACTGGCTTTCTGCCAACGCTGATCAGCGATGACCTGGAGACGCTGGGAAAAGCGATTCGGGCGGTGGACGAGGCGATTGCCAGCGGCGTCCCCGGCGTCCTCGGGATCCATATCGAGGGGCCCTTCGTCAGCACTGCGCGCAGAGGCGTGCACGACCCCTCACATATCCGCAAGCCGGATGTCGACTTCGTCGCTCTGCTGCGCACTCTCACGCACGGCGTCAAGCTCCTCACACTGGCACCCGAGGTCACGACGCCGGAGCTGCTGTCCAGACTGGCGGCGGCCGGCGTCGTCCTGGCTGCTGGGCACACGGATGCGACCTACGCCGAAATCGAGATCGCGCGCCGCAATGGCTTGCGTGGCTTCACGCATCTCTTCAACGCCATGTCACAACTCACCGCGCGCGAGCCGGGTGCCGTTGGAGCCGCCTTGAGCGATGAAGAGACCTACTGTGGCCTCATCGTCGATGGGAAGCACGTCGATCCGACAGTGCTGCGCATTGCGCTGCGAGTGAAACGTCACGATCGATTCATGCTGGTGACGGATTCGATGTCTCCGGTAGGCACCGACGAGCGCAGCTTCAGCCTGCAAGGTCGCACCATCCGGGTCGAGGACAGTTACTGTATCGACGAGAACGGCACGCTTGCCGGTACGGCCCTCGATATGAGCCGCGCCGTACGCAATGCGATCACGCTGTTGGGGGTGTCCCGCGAAGAAGCGGTGCGCATGGCAAGCCAATATCCGGCAGACTTCCTGGGCCTGTCGGCCAGTCACGGCCGTCTGGCGCCCGGTTGTCGCGCGGACGTGGTCATCGCCAACGAAGATCTGACGGTGGCCGAGACGTGGATCGGCGGTGTACGCGTATTCGGCGGGTGAGCGAGTGACGATTCCGGGCCCAATTCAGGAGCTTGCGAGCCTCGACGACGCAGGGTTTCTGACGAGCCTGGCCGTGTCCGGCCAGCCCGCGGTACTGCGCGGGCTCATCGATCACTGGCCGAGCGTACGCGAGGCGCGAATCTCACCCGTGGCCGGCGTGGCCTACCTCAGGCGCTTCGACAGCGGCGTACCGGTGGACGCCATCATGACTGCGCCGGAAGTGGCCGGGCGTGTGTTCTACAACGACACGATGAGCGGCTTCAACTTCGTACGCAATCGCCTGACTATCAGCGTCGTCGCGGAGCAGATCCTGCGTTACGGTGCATTTCAACGCGCGCCCGCGGTTGCCGCGCAGAGCGCGCTCGTGAAGGAGGCCTTGCCGGGGTTTGCCGAGGAGAATCGGCTGGCTGCATTGGATGAATCTATCCCAGCGCGCCTCTGGCTCGGCAACGCCATCACGACGCCGACACACCTCGATGAATGGAACAACCTCGCTTGCGTCGCCGCCGGCCGCCGGCGGTTCACCCTGTTCCCCCCGGAACAGGTGGCGAATCTCTACATCGGACCCCTGGACTTCGCGCCGACCGGCGCGCCGATGAGCCTGGTGAGACTCGACGACCCCGACTTCGAGCGCTTTCCCAGGTTCCGCAACGCCCTGGGCGCTGCGCTCACCGCGGAGCTCGCGGCAGGTGATGCAATATTCATCCCGCCCCTGTGGTGGCACCACGTGGAGTCACTCGAGCCGTTCAACCTGCTGGTCAACTACTGGTGGCATGCCGCTGGCGGAGACCCGCTCGGAAGTGATTCGGGATTTGACGCGCTGCTGCACGCCATTCTCAACCTTCGGCGGCTGCCTCCGGCCACACGCGCCGCGTGGGGAGCTTTGCTCGAGCACTTCGTCGCGGGGAATGATCCGCAGGTCACGGGGCATATCCCGCCAGGCCGGCGCGGGATTCTGGGTCCACTTACGGAGGAGAGTGAGAAGAAATGGCGGGCGTTTCTGGCTGGGCGCTTGCAGCGCCCTATCCTTCGGTCATGGGCAGAGCCACCCAGCTGCGCCACAGAGAAACGAGTGCCGCCATCAGCGCCGGTCCGATGAAGATCCCGACCAGCCCGAAGGACTCGATGCCCCCCAGAATCCCCAGCAGCACCCACAGAAATGGCAGGCGAGCGCCCCCGCCGATGATCGCCGGACGCACGAAATGATCGGCCACGAAGAGCATGATGCTGCCGGCAATCGCAATCCCAACACCGGCTCCGACGGCACCCTGGGTGATCATCAGCAACGCGATTGCGCCGAAAGCGACCGGCGCGGCAAAGGGAACCATGGCAAAGATCCCCGTCAGTGCGCCGAACAGAATGGGATGCGGCGTTCCGGCGACGGCATACACGCCACACATGATCGCGCCCTCGGCGATAGCCACCAGCACGATACCGTCGACCGTCGCCCGAATGGCGTCGACGGCGCGCAGCAGCAGGCCTTCGACCGTTGGGCCGAACAACCGGTTACTCACCCGCGGCACTTCGGCCGTCAGCGCGTCCCGGTTCATGTAAACGAAAAAGAGCGTCAGCAGAGTGAACACCAGCGTGACGAGACGCCGGAACACCTGAGCTCCGAGGGCCCGTGTCAGCTCGACTACCGTCGGGCGCGCCTGCGATACCACATGCGCCGCCGCATTGGCATCTCCCAGCGTCGAGTTGATCTGATCGCTCAGCCACTGTCCGACCCACGGCAGCTGCCTGATCCAATCCGGTATTTCGGGCGCACCGTTCTTCACCGATTCGGCAAAGGAATGCACGAGTGCGAAGCCCTCACGCACGGCGATGAACCCGCCGTAAACGATGGGCACCAGGAGAATGATGCCGAGCAGAAAAGTGAACGTCAGCGCCGCCCAGATGTGCCGGTGCTTGCCGTGGAATCGCAGCAGCCAGCGATCGTAGAGAGGAGACGTGGCGATCGCGAGAATCACGGCCCAGCACAGGGCGGCGAGGAAATGCCGCAGCATCCAGCCGCCCAGCAGGACGAGCAGGCCGATCAGAATGTATCGGGCTGTTTTCTGGCCTGCGGATGCGCTTCCTCCGGGCATCCGGTCATTATACGTTGGCCCCGACTACACCGTGCGCTCGCTGTCGAGCTGCGCCATCTGGGCCATGGGGTAACGCTCCCCGGCTGCCGATCCTTTGGGCGCCGCCTCTTCGATGGCCTGCAGGTCCAGCGCGCTGAGCGGCACCTCGAGCGCCCCGAGGGACTCCTTCAACTGGTCGCGCCGCCGCGCCCCAACGAGCGGCACAATGTCGCTGCCCTGGGCAATCACCCATCCGATGGCGAGCTGGGCCACGGAGATCGCCTTGGAATGAGCCACTTGACGCAGGCTCTCGACCAACTTGAGGTTCCTGTCAAGATTCTGCGTCTGAAAACGAGGGCTGTGCGCGCGGAAATCGCCCGCGGCGGCAGCGCCGTCCTTGCGCCAGTGGCCGCTGATCAGGCCGCGCGAGAGCACTCCATAGGCGGTAATGCCGATTCCCAGCTCACGGCAAGTGGGGAGCACGGCCGCCTCGATGCCTCGCGAGATGAGCGAATACTCGATCTGCAGGTCGCAGATCGGGTGCACGGAGGCCGCCTTGCGCAACGTATGCGGCCCCACCTCGGACAGTCCGATGTAGCGAACGTAGCCGGCCTTCACCATGTCGGCGATGGCGCCGACGGTATCCTCGATCGGTACCTGTGGATCCAGACGCGCGGGACGATAGATGTCGATGTAATCGACACCGAGTCGCTTCAGGGAATAGGCCAGGAAATTCCTGACCGCCGCAGGGCGTGCGTCATAGCCGACCCATGCGCTGCCGGGGTCGCGCAACGCTCCGAACTTGACACTCACCAGGTAACTCTGCCGTGGCACCGCGCGCAGCGCTTCGCCAATCAGCATCTCGTTGTGGCCCATGCCATAGAAGTCACCGGTGTCCAGCAACGTGATGCCGGCATCGAGCGCCGCATGGAGGGTCGCTATGCTCTCTGCCCGGTCCGCCGGTCCGTACATGCCGGACATGCCCATGCAGCCCAGGCCCAGCGACGAAACGCGCGGCCCCGACGCTCCCAATTGCAGCTGCCGCATACGTGGCACTCCCTCGTGATGTGCACGAGAGTAGCACGCAGGCCGCGCCGTCCAAGTCCATCGGACGAGAGGGACGCAAGTCGCCCTTTGTGTTCCGCGAGCAGAACGCTACAGCGATCGCAGCACTCGGAGCCGGCCTCCCTAGAAGATCTGGGTGAACAGCCAGTACAGGCTGCCCGACAGAACGATCGCCATCGGCAGGGTCAGCACCCACGCGGCGCACAGATTGCGCACCGTGGCCCACTGCAGGCCAGAGCCGTTCGCCGCCATCGTTCCGCCGATGCCGGAAGAGAGCACGTGTGTGGTCGACACTGGCAGACCGAACGCGTCCGCCGCCCTGATGGTTGCCATCGTGATCAGCTCTGCCGAGGCACCCTGCGCGTACGTGAGGTGGGTCTTGCCGATCTTCTCGCCGACCGTCACCACGATGCGCTTCCACCCGACCATCGTTCCCAAGCCGAGCGCGATTGCGACCGCGACCTTGACCCATAGCGGGATGAACTTGGTCGCGTTGTCCATCTCCTTCTTGAAGGCGCCCAGGTTGGCGCCCGCAGCGGCGCTGAACTTGACCTTATCGCTCTTCTGCAGCTTGCCGATGGCCTCGGAAGCCAGGTACATGTCGTTGCGCACGTTGGCAACGACTGCCGAGGGCATCCTCTGGAAGGAGCCGCGCTCCTTGACCTGCTCTCCGATGCTCTGCGTCACCGCGGCCAGGGCCGGGACGACCTGGGGCGTGTACTCCCTCGTGCGCAGATAATCGGACAACGTCTTGCGCGGATCCGCAGGTACCGCTCCCGGAACGGACTCGTGCAGGGACTGCTCAGTGACCTGCGCAACGGCGGCGAACCTCACCATCTCACTGTCGGGCATCGCGCGATTGAGCGCGAAGGAGATCGGCACCGTGCCCACCAGGATCAACATGATCAGGCCGAGGCCTTTCTGCCCGTCATTCGAGCCGTGGTAATAGGACACGCCCGTGCAGGTCAGCACCAGCAGGCCGCGAATCCACCAGGGCGGCGGGGTGTTGCCCTTGGGCGCCTCGTAGAGCTCGCGTTTCTTGAACACCGCCTTCAGGATCCACACCAGCAGTGCGGAGCACACGAAGCCGATGAGCGGCGACAGCAGCAGCGAATAGCCGATCTTGGTGGCTTGCGCCCAATCGACGCCGCTGGTGCCGTCGCGGCCATGCATCAGCGCGTTGGCGACACCCACTCCGATGATGGAGCCGACCAGGGTGTGGGAGGAGGAGGCGGGCAACCCCAGCCACCAGGTGCCGAGATTCCACAAGATCGCCGCGATCAACAGCGCGAACACCATCGCGAAGCCGGCGTGGCTGCCTACCTGAAGGATGAGCTCGACCGGGAGCAGCGAGATGATCCCGAACGCCACCGTTCCCGCGGACATCAGCACCCCGAGGAAATTGAATGCCCCCGACCAGACGACCGCAAAGTTCGGCGGCAGGCTGTTGGTGTAGATGACCGTCGCCACGGCGTTGGCGGTGTCGTGGAAGCCGTTCACGAACTCGAAGCCGAGGGCAATCAGCAATGCGATACCTAACAGGAAGAACGAGAGGTAACTGACTGTTTTGATTGCCGTCTCGCCCATATCGATCTGCAACGAGAGGATCGTGTAGGTAATCCCTCCTAGCAGCAGCGCCAGAAACAGGGCAATGGTGGCCCACCCCGGTCGGCCGGCGAAGCGGTGGCCGACCGGGAGTGCTGCGGAGGGCGAAGCGGCGGCCTCGGCCGAGGTATTCATCGTTCTACTCCTGGTCCTACGCTGGGGGGAGGGGAACGCCGATGCTCCGCCGGGGAGATTGCAGATTTGTTGCAGTGGCTAGGGGCGCGCCTCCAGAACGATGTTGAAAGGAGTCTCGGTGGCGCGGCGGAACTGCCGGAACCCGCCCTCTTCCACGACGATCTTGCGCAACCTCGCCTCACCCGCCTGCGCCCCCAGCGCCGGTCCCCGTTTGGCCAGCGAGACCGGGACGCACACCAGTGAGGACGCTCCGTAATACACGCGTCCGACGGGATTGAGGTTGTCCTCGAGCCGATCGCCTGCAAAAGGCTCGACGATCATGCAATGACCGTCGGCCTTGAGCGCCTGCCGGGCATGACGGGCGGCGCCGGCGGGATCGGCCATGTCGTGCAGGCAGTCGAAGAAGGCGATGAAGTCAAAATCCCGATCGGCGAAGCGGGTCGCGTCCGCCACTTCGAAGCGGGCATTGCTCACCCCAGCCTGCGCCGCCCGGCTCCTCGCCATCTCGATCGAGGCCGGATGGTAATCGATGCCGACGAACTGCGTGTTGGGAAAGGCCTTTGCCATGAGAACGGTGCTCGCACCATGTCCGCAACCGACATCGGCCGCCTTGCCGCCGGCTGTCAGCTTCGCGCCGAGGCCATCCAGCGCAGGCAGCCATGACGCAAGCAGGTTGGCACGATAGCCCGCGCGGAAGAACCGCTCCGTGCCATGGAAAAGACATGGATGGTGCTCGCCCCACTCCATGCCCTGGCCGGTGCGAAAATTCTCCAGCGCACGCTGGCGGATGTGGAACAGGTCCTGCACGATCGAGTAGGCCCCCGGCAGGTCGACCGGTCCCTCCGGATCGGCAAGGCACAGCGCCTGCTCTTCCGACAGGCTGAAGCGTCCGGAGGCACGGTCGTACTCCAGATAGCCTCCCGCGGCCTGGTTGGAAAGCCACTCGCGCACATAGCGCTCATGCGTGCCCGTTCTCTCTGCCAGCTCCTTCGGTGTCGCGGGATCCTTGGCCAGCGCCCGGTACAGTCCGAGCTCGTCTCCCAGCAATATCAGCACCGCGCTGATCGCGGCACCGAGGTCCCCGACGGCCTTGCCCAGAAATGCGTTCAGTCGCTCTTCGTTGACGGCCATGTTGCGCCCTCCCCTCGGTTTTGGATGTGAGTCGCCCAAGTCGCCCTGCGGCCCGCGGTGGGACCGCGATTTTTGTGCTGGGCCGGAGGCGCGTGGCGCTACCGGCTCGAGGCGCAGACTACTCCCGTAAATGTCGCGCGGCGATGGAATATTGGCGATCGACGTACAAGCAGGCGGTACGGCGCCTCCGCAGCCGGCTGCCTCGTCAGGTACGGACCATGACGTTGAGCAGATGCTCGAGCGTCGCGGAAACTTCCGTACATCGGCCCGTGTGCACGGGCGAGACCTGGATGATGGTGCTGCGCGGTGCTACCAGCCAATCGAAGCGCTCGCGGGGCGAGAGCAATCCGATCGGACCGGCGTCCGGTCCGCCTGCGCAGACCAGCGGGATACTCGCCAGATGTGACCGCACTGCGTCGATGCTGACGTCTGCGTCGAGAGCGCGCAGTCGCTGCTCATCCAGCTCGATGCGCGCGCCCAGATAGCCCTGCGACGGACACCAGAGAATGATGCCGACGTTGATGAATTCTCCGCGCTCCACGCGCGGCACCACGCGAACCACCGCGTAGTCATACGAGTTGTGCGTGGGCACGGACCGCCTCCCTCACAAAAAGGCGCGGCGAGAGCAACCGCCGTGTCAGGTGTCCCGTATAGGCATCACGAGAGTGGGTTCCCAACCAGTCTTGCGGAACCAGCGCCGTGATTTCCCCGATCACCTCCGGAGTGATGCGGGTGGTGAGTATCGTGTCGGCCTCGCTCAAAGCGCTCGCGAAGGGCAACAGAATGTGGTCCTTGATCCTCGCAAATGGATCCTGGCTGCGGTCGGTACCGCCGTCCCAATCGTGCTGGAAGTAGAGCGCGGCGCCGTGATCGATGAGCTGCAGGTGCCGGTGCCAAACCAGAAGATTGGCATTGCGCGCCGTGCGATCGACATTGCTGACATAGGCGTCGAACCAGACGATCGATGCCGCGAGCAGCGGATCCGGGCGCTCGGCGAGCGCGTCGAACATCACCGCCCCAGGCAGAAAATCCAGCGCGACGTTCACTCCGGCGCTGGCGCGGATCAGCGCCTGGATCTCCGCGTCCGGCTCGGTACGCGCCAGGTCGGGGTCGAGCTGCACGAACACGATCTCGGGGACGGGAAGGCCGGCGGCCCGCGCGATCTCCCCGGCAATGAGCTCTGCCGCGAGGACCTTGGGCCCCTGCCCGGCCCCGCGGAACTTCAGCACGTACATGCCCTCGTCATCGGCCTCCACGATCGCCGGGAGCGACCCGCCTTCGCGCAGCGGCGTGACGTAACGAGTTGCGGTGACGGTTCTGATCACACCGGAATGATGCCACACCCGCGGCCACTGCAGAGTAGAAGCTGACGGCGCTCGCGCCGTGGCCGCGGCACGCAATATGCGGGCTCCGCTCGCCTCCCGTCGTATACTTCCGCTACAGTCTGTCTCTTAATGTGGGCGGGAGGAAGGATCCCATGGAGTCATCACAGGGGTTGCAGCCGGCGGCGGCCGGGCCTGGGCATACGGCAACGGCCGAGCATGAGTCGCACGACGCGCACACGCCGCACGGCTGGCGCCGCTGGGTTTTCGCCACCAATCACAAGGACATCGGCACGATGTACCTGGTGCTCTCGTGCACGATGTGGGTGGTCGGCGGCGCCTTTGCCATGCTGATCCGGGCCGAGCTGTTCACGCCCGGGATGCAGCTGGTGGATCCGCAGTTCTTCAACTCCATGACGACACTGCACGGTCTCATCATGATCTTCGGGGCGATCATGCCCTCGTTCGTCGGCTTGGCGAACTGGATGGTCCCGCTGCAGGTGGGCGCACCCGACATGGCGCTGC
>CAZLYG010000029.1:0-20643 GCA_964563075.1 uncultured Steroidobacteraceae bacterium
ACCTGAAGACCAAGAACTTCCACTGGCACATGAGTGGCCCGCATTTCCGCGACTACCACCTGTTGCTCGACGAGCAGTCCGATCAGATCTATGCGATGACCGATCCGATTGCCGAGCGCATCCGCAAGGTCGGCGGCAATACGTTGCGCTCGATCGGCCACATTGGGCGACTGCAGCGGATCAAGGACAATGATGCCGATTACGTCGAGCCGCTGGACATGTTGGCGGAGCTGCGCGAAGACAACATGTCGCTGGCGTCACGCCTGCGCGAGGTGCACGGTGTTTGTGACGAGCACGGTGACATCGCGACGGCGAGCCTCATCGAAGTGTGGATCGATGAGACCGAGCGACGCACCTGGTTTCTCTACGAGGCCAGCCGCAAGGGCGATTCTTCCGGACACTGAGACGGCGCGGCCCAGCTCGCGTGGCGCG
Source organism: uncultured Steroidobacteraceae bacterium (assembly GCA_964563075.1). GTDB lineage: Bacteria > Pseudomonadota > Gammaproteobacteria > Steroidobacterales > Steroidobacteraceae > 13-2-20CM-66-19. The sequence goes on from CAZLYG010000029.1 coordinate 433, forward strand.
CGTGCCGGGTCAGTGCAGTGCCGGGCGCGGCGCGCTCAACTGCCGCAGCATCTCCAGAACGGTGCGGACGACGAGATACGGCTCGTCCAGCTGAATGTGGTGTCCCGCGTGCGTGGCCACGACCTGGGTGCTGCGGGTCGATAGATTCAGCAGATCGCGCTGCAATTCCGACCACACCTGCTCGATCCCCGCGGCGAGATCCGGCGGCAGCCCTGGTGTCGGAAGCGCCTGTGGGCTGCGACTGAGCACCACGAGAGGCGTGTCGCCGAGCGTGCCGGCGGTGCGCACCTCATCGGCGCTGGCGGCGTAGTCGATGAGCTCCGGCGTCACAGACGGGTCGGGCTTCTGCCGCAACTTCTGCAGGCCGGTGGCTTCGCCGGACGTGGGACGCGGGACCAGGCGACCGAATCGTGTCCACTGATCCGGATGACTCGAGTCCACGAGCACCACGCCTGCGACTTCCTCGGGATACCGGCTCGCAAACAGACGGGCGTTGAATCCGCCGATGGAGTGGCCGACCAGCAGATAGGGCGGCGCCACTTCTGCGTAGCGCAACAACGCGCGCAGGTCTTTGACGAGCTCGCTGCAGCTGCGCGGCTTGCGAGGCTCGTAGCTCCAGCCCAGTCCCGCGCGGTCGTGCATGAGAGTGCGCTGTCTGCGGGCGAGGCTGGCGAACACCTTCGGCCAGCCGAGGGTCAGGTGTCTCAGGAAACCCTCTTCGATCGAGAGACCGCCGCCCTGGTCGATGATGATCGTCGGTGTGCCCTCGCCTCGACACACGTAACGCAGCCGCCGGCCGCGCATGTCGAAACTCTGAAACTCGGAGTGCATCGTCTGCAGACCACGGTCGTGACCCCACCAGACGATTGTCGCCCGCGCAGTTGCGAAACGCTAACGCTCCAGCGGCCAGAAGAGATCGGTGCGCCAGTCGGCAGGGTTCGGGACTTCCGCGGGATCACTGACATAGACCTCCCACGGAGCGCCGGCACTTCGCAGACCATTCTCCTCCATCCAGACCTCCAGGGCTGCGTGCGCGTCGTTGAGTCTGTCGTAAGGGCCTGTGTGGGTCGTGGCAGCAACGGGCCCACCTGGCAGCGTGTCGGTCTTGATGTCCCCCGCCTGCGCGGAAGAGTCCCGCCACCCCGGAGCGATCGGCAAGCCGATTTCGAGCGTCAGTACACCCGGACCCCATTCCACATAGCGGGTAAAGGGTTGCCCGGCAATGGCGGCGCCGCGGCTCTGTGCGTGCTGGAAGATGCGGCCCAGTTGCTCGGCGAGCGTTTTGGCGAGGTCGGTGCGCCGCACCCGTTTGCGCACGACCAGCACCGGTTGCGCAACGAGCTCTTTTCTCTCGACGGAATAGGGCATGGAGCGTTTCCCCCGTGTTTCCTTCAGGTCTGTATGAAAGAGGCCAATGCAGGGACCCACGCGTGCAATAGAGGCCACGTGGCGTGCCAGGTCTGCCGGAGTCACGGCTGTAGCCACGCCACGCCGACGGTATGCCGTCGGTGTCATTCCGAAGCGGCGCTGAAACGCTCTGCAAAACGTTTCGTGATTGCTGAACCCGTGGGCGAGCGCAATGCTCAGCACCGAATCGTCGCTATTGACCAGCCAGGTCGCGGCGCGGTCGAGCCGCAGGCGTGCCGTGTAGCCCTTGAGCGACTCATGGGCGCCAGCGTAGAACACACGCTGCAGATGGAACCTGGACAGGCGGGCGCGCCGCGCCAGCGCCGCCAGCGACAGGTCCCCATCGAGGTGGGCTGCGACGAATGCCATGATCGGTTGCACGCGTGCACCGCACGACCGGGACATCTCAGAGCGCCGCTGTCCGTCCAAGCCCCGGGATGCATATTTGGCGTAACTCATCCTGGCGGCGATCCTAACGAGGGCGGCAGGGGGCGGTCTTGACGTTTATTGCGGTTATTCGAAGTAGGCGAGGGTGCGCAGCTCGATACTCTCCCGCGTGCGTGCATCTGCAAAGCTGGGGTCGTGGAAGGCGGTATGCGGCGTACGCAGGGCTTTCGTGCGGTCACTGTCGTGGAACTTGAACATCAGGACCTCCCCGCGGGTCATGTTCGAGAAGTACCACCAGCGGTGCTCAGGGCGGTAGTGAAAAATGGCGGCCGCCGGTGCCGCCGACTCGTTCGGAATCTCGCCCAGCATCGCCAGCTCGTCGGGGAGCCGGTCGACGATGAGCAGGGTATTGGGAATGCCCTCGTCCGCACCGACGCTGCGTGCGTCGCATACCGCGAGCGGGCAGTTCTGCGGAGGAGGACTGAAGGTGCGCCACAGACTGGAGGCGATGAAACGGGAAAAGCCCTTACCCTCGGGGAAGGTCTTTGCATAGATCTCGCGGGCGAGGGACTCTGCGCGGTGCGGCATGAAGTCCACGTGTGCTTCTCCGGCTGGCGGCTGGACCCCGCCACGATGCGTGTAGCCGCCGGCAGGCTCGCGCTGATGGCGGGCTACGTCCCCGGAGGTCCGGACCATCCAGCCCAGGGGAGCCACCCGGGTCGCCCCGGTGAGCGAGCGGACGATGTCGCAGACTTCGTTCGGATAGAGCCGTTCGACCTCCTCGCGGTCGAAGAAGTCCCTTACCGCGGAGGGGCGCTCGGCCAGCACGAATCCCTGGACGTCGAGGCTGAATCGCTCCTTGAACGGCCGTGCATCGCGCACGGGGACCCGATGGGCCTCGTACCGGCCGGTGTTGCGCTCCACCCCGGGGGCGACGAAGCGGCGGTTGATGCAAGAACCCCGGGCAACGTAGTTGATCGTGGCCTCGACGGTACGGGCCGCCGGTTCGGTGGCGCTCATGTGCTCCTCCGCAGGCTATATTAAGCCATGGACGATCTGGCACTCATCCGGATACGACTCGCGCTGCAGGATTTGAACGCCGCGTTCACGTACAACCTGGACCACGGCCACATCGATGAGCTGGTGGACCTGTTCACGACAGACGCGTTGTACACGCATGCCAGGCGGCGCTCGCAGGGCAGGGAGGAAATCCGCGAATTGTTCGCGACGCGCGCCGCCGCCGGCGCGCGTACCGTCCGTCACTTCGCCTCCGGTCTGAGATTGGAGATAGAGAGTCCGACTGCGGCTCGCGGCACCAGTGTCTGCCTGACGTTCGCCCATGAGGGCGACCCTCCAGCGCCCCACGCCACCCCCCATCTGGTGGCCGACTTCGAAGATGTCTATCGGCTGTGCGAGGATGGTCGATGGAGGTTTGCCGTCAGGCACATTCACCGCATTTTTGTCGCGCCTGAGAATACGGAACCGGCCGGCAGCTTCATGGGGAGCCTGCTCGGCCGTCGCAAGTGACACTGGGAGCACCGATGACTACCGACGTTTTCGCTGCGATTCGCGCGCTGGGGACCGAGATTGCGCCGCCGATGCTCCAGGGGAGTCAGGCGCTGTTCGCCCCGTTCGCTCCACGTGCAACACCAGAGACGTGTGCAGTGGATCGCGACATTTCCTACGGCCCCGATGCGCGTCATCGGTTGGACGTATTTCATCCGCCGCGCGGCAGCTCGCGAGCGGCTGCAAGCGCGCGCCCCGTGCTTGCCTTCGTGCACGGCGGCGGATTTGTGGGCGGAGACAAAGGTGGCGCAGACGCACCTTTCTACAGCAACGTCGGCGTCTGGGCGGTACAGAACGGGCTGATCGGCGTCACGCTGACCTACCGTCTTGCACCGGGCGCGCGTTGGCCTGCCGGAGCGGAAGATGTCGCTTTGGCGCTGGAATGGTTGTCCGCCAACGCGGCCCGGTTCGGCGGCAATCCGCAGCGGCTGGTGCTGATAGGGCAGTCTGCAGGGGCGGCACACGTGGCTGCTTGCGTTGTCGGTCACCATCGCCGCAGTACCGCGCCGCCACTAGCGGGGGCAATCATGCTGTCCGGGGTGTACGACCTGCAGTCGCTGCGACACACTCAGTTCGAAGAGGCGTACTACGGGAGCGATCGGGGGCGTTTCGCGGAGGCGTCGACTCTCGAGCCGCTGACTCGAACCGATGTTCCGTGCCTGTTCACCGTTTCGGAGCTCGATCCGCCGAGCTTTCAGCATCAGGCCGCGCGGGTGGTCGAAGCCTCCTGGGCCGCACGAGGCCGCTGGCCGAGGATGCTCTATCTGCAGGGCCACAACCACATTTCCCCGATCCTCCAGCTCGGCACCTCGTGGGATACGCTCGGTGGTGAGCTCATGGCCTTCATAAGGAGATCCACATGAGAGCTCTGACTCGCGGCGTGTTGCTGTGTGCGGCCCTGGTGGCAATCTCGAGTGTGGGCGCCTCGTACGCCGCCGACCTGTACGACACCGCAATCCATCACCCTGGGCGCAGCGCCGAAGATCTGAAGCGGGACGCTCTCGATCATCCTGCGGACGTGCTGCGCCTCGCGGCAATCAAGCCGGGAATGCACGTGATCGACTTCCTTGCCGGCGACGGTTACTACAGCGAGCTGCTGAGCGAGGTCGTGGGCCCCCGCGGCCACGTGCTCATGTATAACGATCCCTCCTTCGAGAAGTGGAGCGAGGGCGGGGCGGTCAAGCGAGTCGCCGGCCAGCGGCTGCCGAACGTCGAGCATCAGGTCGCAGCCCTCAACACGCTGCAATTCGCGCCGGCGTCGGCGGATGCCGTCTTTCTCGTCAAGGTCTATCACGACCTGTACTGGGTGGACACGACTGGCGCCTGGCCCAAGGTCGATACGAGCGCGGTACTCGACAACATCGCGCGTGCCGTCAAGCCGGGCGGCGTGATCGTCATTGTCGATCACTCGGCCAAGCCGGGAACCGGGACCTCGGCGGCCTCCAGTCTGCACCGAATCGATGAGGCGTATGCGCGCAAGGACTGGGAATCGCGCGGCCTGAGACTCGTCGCCCACAGCGATGTCCTGCGCAAGCCGCAGGACGGGCGCGACCAGCTCTCGTACAAGCCGCCAGCGCTGGGCAACACGGATCGATTTGTGCTGGTGTTTCGCAAGTCGTGAAGCCGCGGAGGGCGTCCCATGCAGACGCTCAGGACGACATGCTGCATTGCCGGCGGCGGGCCTGCCGGGGTGATGGTCGGGTATCTGCTCGCGCGCGCGGGGATTGAGACGCTCGTCCTCGAGAAGCACAAGGATTTCCTGCGCGACTTCCGCGGCGATACCGTGCATCCCTCGACGCTCGACGTCATCGGCGAGCTCGGGCTTTTGGAGGAGTTCCTCCGCCTCCCGCACCAGGAGGTGCGGCAGCTGCGCGGGCAGATCGGCGACGCGCTGTTGACGATAGGTGACTTCACCCACGTCGGCACGCGCTGCAAGTTCGTTGCTCTCATGCCGCAGTGGCACTTCTTGAACTTCCTGGCAGAGCAGGGTGCGCGAATGCCGGGGTTCAAGCTGCGCATGTGCGCTGAGGTCACCGAGCTGATCGAGGTGGACGGGCGTGTGACCGGAGTGAGAGCGCAATGCGCGGATGGTGCGCTCGCGGTCACCGCCGATCTGGTGATTGCGGCAGACGGTCGCCACTCCACTGTCCGCGCGCGTGCGGGCCTGGAGGTCCAGGACCTGGGCTCACTGATCGATGTCCTATGGCTGCGTCTGTCGCGCAAACCCGATGACTCTGTGCAGACACTCGGTTACTTCAACCATGGCAGAGTGATCGTGACGCTGGATCGTGGCGATTACTGGCAGTGCGCGTTCGTGATCCGCAAGGGCGAGCTGCAGGACCTGCAGGAGCGCGGGATCGAGTCCCTGCGCGAGCAGATCGTGCGCATCGTGCCAAAATTCCAGGATAGAGTGACGGAGTTGCAGAGTTGGGATGACGTCAAGCTGCTCACGGTGCGAGTGGACCGCTTGCGCCAGTGGTGGAAGCCGGGTCTGCTGTGCATTGGTGACGCCGCCCACGCGATGTCGCCGATCGGGGGAGTCGGAATCAACCTGGCGATCCAGGACGCGGTGGCCGCCGCCAACATACTCGCTGCTCCACTGCGCGACCGGGCGGCAACCGGGCAGCACCTCGCGGCCGTGCAGCGACGCCGGACATTCCCCACCCACTTCACGCAGAGTATGCAGATCCTCATCCATGATCACGTCATCAACCGCGTGCTGGCCTCCGAAGAGACAGTCTCGCCTCCCTGGCAGGCGAAGTTGTTCGATCGCATTCCGGCCTTGCGCTGCATCCCGGCGCGAGTGGTCGGTGTCGGCGTCCGGCCCGAGCATGTGAGAATCCCGCTCAGCGCTTCCGCGGCGGCCCCGACGTAACTCGAATGATGAGCCCGCGGCTTCACATCAGGCGTTGAACGGCAGTCTCAACCCCGGACGCGGCCAGCGCGCTTTGAGCAACTTGCCGGTGCTGGAGCAGGTGATCCAGGCGTCGCGCATGTCCGGGCCGCCAAAGCAGATGTTGGTGGTGATGGGATCGGGCGTCGCGATGTGCTCGTAAGCCCCGCCGGGCTCGAACACAGTCACGCCGCCGTTCCACAGCGTGCCGACGCAGATGCGGCCGCTGGCCTCGACGGCGAGGCTGTCGAGCCACTGAAAGCCCGGGAGCGTGCAAACGACTCTGCCGGGCGCGAGGGATGTCTGCGGGGCCATTCTACCGGGCGCGGGCAGGTCGAACTCGTAGAGGCGCCCGACCATGCAGTCGGCCATGTACAGCTTGCGCTCGTCCGGGGACAGGCCGATGCCGTTGGGGGAAATCAGCTCACTACGCCAACGGATGATTTTCGAGCCGTCGGGCCGGGCGTAGTAGACGGCGCCCAGGCGTCGGTTCTCGCCATCGGAATAGCCGAGTGTCGTAAACCAGAACCCGCCAGTGCTGTCGAATACGAGGTCGTTGGGGCTATTGAGCGGTTTTCCCTCGCACTCATCGTAGAGGGTGGAGAACTTGCCGGTGCGCAGATCCACGCGCTGGATGGAACCGCCACGGTACGGCTGCGCAGGCGGTCCGTCCGGCAGATGCACCTCGCCCTCCTGCCAGTCCCAGGCGCCGCCGTTGTTGCAGACATAGACCGCGCCGTCCGGACCGATGGCAGCGCCGTTCGGGCCACCCCCGAGCTCAGCGATCGTCTCTCGGCGGCCGTCGGGCCTCACGCGCGTGAGTGTGCCCCGGCGGATCTCCACCAACACGACCGAGCCGTCCGCCATAGCGACCGGCCCTTCGGGAAAGTGCAGGCCCTGAGCAACCTCTTGCATGCTCCCGGACTCCTGATTTCAACGGACAATCGAGCTGAGTGGCCGGACGCCGCGCGTCGCGCTGTCGAGCCCGGGCAGGTTCAGGCTCTCCTTGGCGGGATTGGCATGCTCGCGCATCAAAACTTCCGCGCGTGCGGCTTCGCCACGTTCCAGCGCTTCGACGATGACATGGTGTTGCCGATGAGCGTAGTAAAAGGTTCCGTACACGCGCTCCATGCTCGCGTCATCGAATGCGAGCGCTTGCGGACCCGCGAACGGAATGCGGCCGTTGCGCTCCAGCGCCTGCGCGATCATGGGGCTCTGCGCTTCGCGAACGATGAGCTGGTGAAAGCTGGCATTCATCTCCGCGTACGCGGCTTCGTCCCCATCCTCAACGTAACCCTTGTGCAGGATCCGGTCGCCTTCATGCAGGCAGGCACGCAGCTCCTCGATCAGAACCAGCGAAGCCCCGCGCTCAGCGACTCGCCTGACGGCCATACCCTCGATCAGCCCACGCAGATCGATCGCATCGAGAATGTCGGTGGCGCTGAATCCACGTACGACGTAGCCGCGGACCTCGTGCTCCGTGAGCAGACCTTCCTGGGCCAGAACGGGCAGGGCCTGGCGGATCGGCGTGCGAGACATTCCCAGCAGTTCGGCCAGCGGAGCTTCAGCCACGCGCTGACCGGCGGTCAGTTCTCCCCGCAGGATCATTTCCCGGATGCGCACCAGCGCATGCGTCTGTTGGCTGTTCATAAATGATGAAGGGGGCAGCGTGAGGAAGCTGGTGCGATTTTTCCGGTTGGGAACCTTTTGTCAACGGGTGCGGGATCCCATCCCCTCGGATGCCCCCGGCGACCGGCCCCAGGACGGCTCGGCGAGCACGGGGCGTGGCGTCGGGCCGCGGCGTGACGGGTGCGCGGCCGCGGCTGCCGGGGTCGTCGGGCGTCGGGCGTCGGACTGCGGTCGTCGGGCGTCGGGCTGCGGTCGTCGGGCGTCGGGCTGCGGTTGCCGGGCGTCGGGCTGCGGTTGCCGGGCGTCGGGCTGCGGTTGCCGGCGTCGGGCCGCGGTCGCCCGGCGTCGGGCTGCGTCGCCCGCCAGCCCCTCGGGCCCTCAGGCGGCGAGCAGCGTCTCGCTCACCACCCGGCCGTCGAGCAGCTTGATGGTGCGCTTGGCGTGCCCGGCATGAACGAGGGAGTGGGTGACCATGACGATGGTCGTGCCGGAACGATTGAGGTCATCCAGCAGGGCCATGACGACGGCGCCGTTCTCGGTGTCGAGGTTCCCCGTCGGCTCGTCCGCGAGGATCAGCTTGGGCTCTGCAACCAGGGCGCGGGCGACGGCGACACGCTGTTGCTGACCCCCGGACAGCTGCTGCGGCAGGTGCCGGGCGCGGTGCGCGATACCAACGCGTTCCAGCGCCGCGGCTACCCGCCTGCGACGCTCGGAGCTGGGGATGCGGCGGTACAGCAAGGAGACTTCGACGTTCTCGGCGACGTTCAGATCGTCGATGAGATTGAAGCTTTGGAAGATGAAGCCGACCCCGGTGCGACGTACCGCGGTGAGCTGCTGCTCGGAGTAGCCGGCGACGTCTTCTCCGAAGAACCAGTAGCGCCCGTTGTCGGGGCTGTCGAGCAGGCCCATGATGTTGAGCAGGGTCGACTTGCCGCAACCGGAGGGGCCCATGATGGCGACGAACTCGCCCGCGGCGATTTCCAGCGAGACGTTATCGAGCGCGCGCGTCTCCACCTCCGTCGTGCGATAGGTCTTGCCGATGCTCTCCATCCTCAACATGGCGACGCTCTCCTAAGGCTCCAGATCGATTCGATCAATGCGTTCCAGTCCAGTGTAGTCCGAGACAATCACCCGCTCGCCGGGAGCGAGGTGGCTTTCTATCTCGACCTGCTCGGCGTTGTGGCGGCCGATCCGGATGGTGCGGCGCCGAGCCGTATGACCATCGGGATCGACCACGAACACCCAATCGCCCCCGGTGCGCTCCAGGAAGGCACCCGCGCTGAGCAGGGTCGTCGTTCTATCCGCACCGAGCGATAGCCGTCCCTGCACGGCCTGCCCCGGGATCAGCCCCGCCGGTTGCGCGCCCTGGAACGCCAGGTCCACCTTGAAAGTGCCGTCCTTCACTTCCGGGTACACACGCGTCACGCGCAGCTCGTACGCGTGGTCGGCGACCTCCACCCGGGCGACCTGTCCGTCGCGAACACGCTGCACGTAGAACTCATCGACATCCGCCGAGAGTTTGAACCCGGTGTCGGGTGTGATCTGTGCGAAGCGTTCGCCCCGGTTCCTGTTCTCGCCGACTTTGAGCTCCATCTCCGTGAGGCGGCCGGTCACAGGCGCGCGCACCGTGAGATTGTCCAACTTGCTGTGCGTGATCTGCAGGTCCTGCTGCAGCTTCTCCAGCTGACTGTGGATCTGCGGCAACTGGCGGATGCGCAGCGCTTCCTGGGTCTGATTGCTCTGCGCCTGGAGGGGCTCGATCTGCAGATCGTGATCGAGCTCATCCTGTACGGTATCGCGTGTCTCGGCCGGCTCGAGCGCGCGCGCGACGAGCAGGTTGCGCCGGGCCAGCGAGCGCTTCAGGCGGATGATGTCGTAATGGATCTGCGCGAGGGATTTCTGATTGGCGATACGATTCTGCTCGAGCTGCGTCTCGTAGGACTGCAGCTGGGTGATCGATTCGATGAGGCGGCCCTCACGGTCGAGCACATCGAGCTCGAGCTCCGCGTTGCTCAGCTGCACCAGCGGCTCGCCTTGCCTGACCGTATCGCCCGCCTGCGCGAGGATGCGTTCCACCCGGCCGCCCTCGAGCGCGTCCAGATAGACGGTGTCGAGCGGCACGACTGTGGCACGGAGCGGCACGAAATCGTGGAACGGTCCGCACTCGACCGTGGCAATGGTCACGTTTGCAATCGGCATCCGGACGCTGCGCTCCGCCGTGCCGAAGAGCGTAATGACTGTCGTCACGCCTCCGATGCCGAGCGCTACTGCGAGGGCGAGTTGCACCCAGTGCTTTCTGCGCCAGCAGGGCACGCGGAGGGGGGTGTCCATCGCATGAGGGGTCGCCACTTGATCCATGGCGAGCAGTCTAGCGCCACCTCGCGGGGGCTAAAACATGATAGAAATCACCAGGTTATCCTCATGTAGACACCTCTCTGTCGCGCCTGCCTGTTCGCTTCCGGACACTGGCGCGCCTGTCGTGGCGCAGGGCCGGTGCACATTGGCAGCTCCGGCTCCTCGCCGTAGGCTTCGTTTCATGCTGCAGACTTCAGCCGAGACGGTGCTCGTTGTCGAAGACGATCCTGACGTGCGTCGCAGTGCTAGGGTTGCGCTGGGCTATGTCATTCGCGTCGAGGCTATCGAGTCGCTCGAGCTCCTGGAGGATGCACTGGCTCGCACCGTGTTCGACGCAGTGCTCCTGGATATGAACTTCGTGGTCGGCCAGCGTAGCGGAGCGGCGGGGTTGGACGGTCTTGCACGGGTGCAGGCGTTCGACCCAACGCTGGCGGTCGTTCTGATGACGGCTTATGGCGGTGTGACGCTTGCTGTGGACGCACTCAAGCGAGGCGCCGCGGACTTCGTCCTCAAGCCCTGGCACAACGAGAAACTGGTCGCGGCGGTGACGGCAGCGGCGCAGCTCACACGTACGCGGCGCAAGGATGAGACATTACAGCTCGATGCGCTCGAGCGCAGCGCCATCGAGCGTGCCCTGACGCGCCATCACGGCAACATATCCTCAGCCGCGGCGGCGCTGGGCATCAGCCGCGCAGCCCTGTATCGCCGGATGTCCAAACATGGACTCTAGAGTCAGCGATAGCAGCCGATTCACGCGGGCGATTGCTGTCCGCGCCGTGATCGTCGGCGGTCTTGCCTGCCTGGCCACGCAGTTGTTTGCAACGACACATCTATACGCCACGGGCGTGTTGGTCGCAGGGATGGCGATACTCGTTGCGATCGATATGGGCAGTGTGATCTCCCGGGCTGCGCGCGCAGCGGAGCGCGATCTGGAGCGATTGGCCATTGAGGGCACCGATATGCCCGCGCCGCCGCTGACGCGCGCGCACTTGGGATTCACCGCGGATCGCGTTGCAGCCGTTCTGAACGCGGCGCGAACCGAACGCCTGCGGCAGCTCGATTTCCTGTCTAGTCTGCTCGATACGGTGAGCGCGGCGCTGTTTGTCGTCGCTCCTGATGGCAAGGTGACACTCGTGAACCGTGCGGCGCGGGCTCTTGCCGGGACGGCTGCAGCGGACTTTGCGGCGATTCCTTCATTCGGACCGGCTGTCGCCCACCGCTTGCTGGCGCTCGGTCCCGGAGCACGGGAAGTGCTGACGCTCGCCGACGGCCAACGCATGCTGGCTGCGGCTGCCCGGTTTGCCGCTCCGGGGCATGAGCTGCACCGGCTGATCTCGCTGCAGCGGATCAGCGGCGAGCTGGATGTGGTCGAGCTCAGGGCCTGGCAGGACATGGCCAACGTGCTGGCTCACGAGATGATGAATTCGCTGACGCCGATTGCCTCGCTGTCGGAGAGCCTCGAGCAGTTGCTGCACACCAATGAGGAGGCTTCCGGTGCCGTCGAGGTCATCAAGCGTCGCAGCCGTGGGCTGATGGATTTCGTCGAGCGCTACCGGGCGATCGCCGATCTTCCGGCACCCCGTCCTCAGCTCGTGCACATGGCGCGATTCCTGGCGGATATCGACAGGCTGCTGGCGCCGACGTTTCTGGAAAGACAGATAGAATGCCATCTGGAGCCGGGGGACACCGCCGTCAGCGCCGATCCCCAGCTCCTCGAACAGGCCGTCATCAACCTGCTGCGTAATGCTGCGGACGCCGTGCGCGATTCGCAGCCGGCGCGCATCGATGTCTCCTGCCGCGCGCATTCCGGGATGGTGTCCATCGAGATTGCGGACAACGGTTGCGGTGTGTCGGAAGCCAACCGCGACCAGGTGTTCGTGCCATTCTTCACGACGAAGGCGGGAGGCTCGGGCATCGGACTGAATCTGGCGCGGCAGGTGGCACTGGCTCACGGAGGTCAGCTTGCGTTTCGCGTCAACGAGCCTCGCGGGTCGGTGTTTACGCTGACGCTGCCCGCATGAGTTGAGGTTCAAAGATGTATTTGCGGACACGCTTGTTGGTTGGCATCGCGGTGGTGACGCTGGTGGCACTCGCAATCAGCATCATCGTGCCGCTCGTTTCCGTTCGCGACGACGTGTCGCGCGAGATCGAGTCGTCAACGCAGCTGGCGCGCCTGCTGCATGACGTTTATCGGGATAGCTACAAGGCGCCGGATCTTGCTGCTGCGCGCGCCGCGGTGGCGGGCACTATCCTCCACACTGAGCCTCTGCGGCACGTCAAGCTCGAGTTGGTCGACTCTGCGGGCGGCGTGCTGGCCATGAGCCCCACCGACGAAGTGCAAGGCGGAAAGCTGGCCAGAATGCTGCTGCCTTCCGAGTCTACCGTCACGCTGACCTACGGCCTGCAATATCGCGGTGAGCCGCTCGGCCAGCTGCGCATCGTTTCCAACCCGCTGTCGGAGATTGACGAGATCGAGCAGCGAGTGTTTCGCGACCTGGCCCTTCTTGGGCTCACCATCGTCGCGATGGCCGTGAGCATCTATTACATCGTCCGGCGCGGCCTGATGCCGGTCGAGCAAATCCAGGCCGCGCTCACGCGACTGGAGGCAGGGGATCTGGACACGCGGCTTCCCAGGTTTCGCTTGCGAGACATGGACGACATTTCGCAGCGGTTCAACCACTGTGCGGCGGCCATGCAGGAGGCTGCCGGGCAACGCAGGGAGCTGACCCGGCGGTTGATCGATGTGGAGGAAGACGAGCGCAAGCGGCTGGCGCGCGAGCTCCACGATGAGCTGGGACAGAGCCTGACCGCCATCAAGGTCGATGCGGCGTACATTGCCCGTGAGGCCGCCGGAATCTCGCCGAAGATCGAGGCGTGCGCGCGAGGTGTCGAGAAGATCAGCAGCGGCATCATGGAAATCATCCGCGGGATGCTGGCGCGTTTGCGCCCTTACGGGTTGGAGACAGTGGGCCTGAAGGATACGGTACAGGAGCTCGTCAACGGCTGGCAGACGCGCGTAGCGGACAAATTCCGCTGCACGCTGACACTGAACGGCCCGGTCAACTCGCTCCCCGCCGATCTCAACATCACCGTCTACCGGCTCATCCAGGAGTGCCTGACGAATGCCGTGCGTTACTCGCGTGCCCGGGTCATCGACATCCGCCTGACTGTGGAGACCGAAGCGCCGGATGACGTGCCGCAGCGCGTTGTGCTGAGTGTGCAGGAGTCGGAACTGGCGGCCGGGGGGCCACGGGCGGGGACCAGCGGCAGCGGGCTGATGGGCATGCGCGAGCGTGTTCAATCCCACGGCGGGGAGTTGCGAGTCGACATCGGGCGCTCCGGCGGATTGTCGCTGCAGGCCTGGATGCCGGTGACCTGGCGTCAGGTAGAGGCCGTCAATGCCTAGTCGCAGCGCCGCATTCTGCTCGTTGACGACCATGCGGTCGTGCGGGCCGGCTATCGCCGCTTTCTGGAGCAGGAACCGGGGTACGAGGTCATCGCGGAAGCCTCCTCCGGAGAGGAGGCCTATGCGTTCCTGCAGCACCAGGCCCAGATGCCCGATGTCGTCGTGCTGGATCTGAGCATGCCCGGCGGTGGCGGCCTGTCGATGTTGCGCAGAATGAAGATCCGCTGGCCCCTTCTACCCGTTCTCGTGTGCAGCATGCATGACAATCTTGCGTTTGCCGTCCAGGCGATGCGTGCGGGCGCCAACGGCTACGTCACCAAGAGCAGCGATCCCGCTTTCATGACGACGGCGGTGCGGCGCGTGCTCGCCGGCGCAACGGCATTGAGTCCGGACATCGAAGCGAAGGTGCAGCGCGATGCTTCGGTGCCCGACTCGCAGCAGCCGACGCTCGGGCTATCGGTTCGCGAGTTCGAGATCTTCCGCCTGATCGCCGCCGGCAAGTCGCACGAGGAGATCGCCGCGCTGCTGAACTTGAGTGCCAAGACCGTCGCCAACAATCACTCGCTGATCAAGCAGAAGCTCGGGATCAGCACCGACATCGAGCTGTTCCAGCGGGCGGTTGGTTGCGGCGCGGTCGAGTCCGCCTGAGGTCATCAAGTCAAGGAATTTCACCGGTGCGCGCGGGTGCGAACGGCCGCGCAAGATCGTCACGATGCCAACCCGATGCGGGCCTTGATGGAGCGGCGCGAGGTCTCCAGGAAGGCATCCGACTCCGACTGATCGGCCGCAGTGCGTGACAGGGCCAGCGCTCCCGCCAGCTCCGCCACGACTGAGGAGGCGATGTCCTCGGCATCTGCGCGCCCGAGATCGCGGATCCGGCGAGCGACCGACCCGGTGAGCTGATGAAGTCCGGCGACGAAGTTCTGCCGTGCCTGCCCGGACAGACGGGCGAGCTCACCGGCCAGTGAAGGGAGAGGACAGCCGCGGTCGGGATGGTCCCGATGCCGCGTCGACAGATAGGCATCGATGAGCTTCTCCAGGGCGATGGCCGGATCCGGATGCTCGGTCCGGGCGAAGAACCGCTGATAGGTCTCCTCGAACATGCAGGTGATCGCCTGGGCGACCAGGTCTTCCTTCGACTCGAAGTGCGCGTAGAAAGCGCCGTGCGTGAGACCGGCCCTCGCCATCAGGCCGGCGACCCCGATTCCATCAGGTCCGAGCGTCCGGATGGCCGCCGCCGCTTCGCTCAGGACCCTCTGCCGGGTTCGCTCTTTGTGCTCGTTGTCGTAGCGCACGCCAGCTTCATACCGCGAGCCGACGGGTTCGTCGAGGGTCTCGGACGGGAAGGGTGCGGGCCGCCGGCGCCGCGCACCCCCGCAAACGGATCAGGGCTGGCCAACTTCCACGGCGGTCGCGCGGAATGGCTTGGTCGGTGGGGCGTTCGGGCCGCCCCGCAGGGCTGCGAACTGGCCTTCGACCACATAGGCTGTCGTCCCGACGACTGTGACGGCCACGGGGCCGTCCGGGTAACCCTCCTTGAGCGTCTCGACCTTGCCCTCGTTACCGCTGAGTGTGATTTTCGACAGGCGGCCACCCTCACCGCCCTCGATGATCAGCACCATGTCCTGGCCGAAACTGCGCATGCCGTCGGGACGGGCGATAGGGCGGCTGAGGGTCACCTCCGAGATCGCTCCAGCCGTGCCGTCCGACTCGATCGGCACGCTGAACAGCTTGCTCGTGACCAGGGTATTGACCACCACGCGTTTGCCCAGGATGGAAATACCATCGAGCAGTCCGCCCTTGGGTCCGAAGCCGCCGTTGCCCGCCCACACCTGCAGCTGCCCGGCGCCCTTCTTCAGCCGCACCACCTCCATGTTGTTGGTGTCGGTAGCGTACGTGTTGCCTGCCGCATCGACCGCGATGTCGTTGCAGAACGAGCCGGGGGTCGGGAACGGATAGTGCGCCTTGTACGTGCCGGTCTCGAGGTTGAAGGCGTACAGGTTGGAGGGCGGTGGCGGCTCCGCCGCCGGCGTACGCGGCGCGAAGGGAGACGTTCCGGAACAGACCCACAGCGTGTTGGATCTCGGGTCCGCGAACACCCCGAAGGTACTGGAGAGACCTTCTGTGTTCGGTGCGATCCACACATCGGCTCGTGCGGCTCCGGGCGGTGCGCGGTAGATGGCATGCTGGCCGATGCTGCCGAAGATCACGGCGCCCTGCGGAGATGAGGTCATGCTCTCTGGAAAGATCCTGTCGCCGGAAATGACGATCTCGGCAGGCAGGCTTGCCGCTTGTGCCAGCCCTGTGGCGCCGAGAAGGCCGGCCACTGCGATGCACGGGATGTGTGACGGTCTGGAGATCATGTGGGGAGAATTCCTTCGCAGTGTGCTTCAGTGCTTGTAGGAAATGCGGTAGATGGTGTTGTTGCCGTCCTCGCTCAGCAGCAGAGAGCCGTCGGCCGCGACCACATCGCCCACCGGGCGGCCCCAAGCGTCGCCATCGTCGGCGATGAAGCCCACCAGGAAGTCGTCGTATTCGCCGGTGGGTACTCCGTTCTTCATGCGCACGCGGACGATCTTGTGTCCGGTGCGGAAGGCGCGGTTCCAGGAGCCATGCAGGACAGCGAAGCCGTCACCCACATATTCCTTGGGGAACGCGGAGCTGCCTTGTGTGGCCGGGTAGAAGAGCAGATTGAGCGCGGCTGAATGCGCCGTATAGGGAACATCCGGCACCGTCACCTTGCCGGCGAGATCGGGTCGGTCGCCCTTCAACCGCGGGTCCTCGTGATCACCCATGTAGTACCAGGGCCAGCCGTAGAATGCGCCCTCTTTCACGCGCGTGGAGTAGTCCGGAACGAGATTGTCGCCGAGCATGTCCCGCTCATTCGTCGTGCACCACAGGTCGCCCGTCCTGGGGTTGATCGTGAGGCCGACACAATTACGAATGCCGCTCGCGAATACCTTGCCGGGCTTGTCGGCCCCGACGTCGAAGACGAGCACGTCCGCGCGGTTCTCCTCAGGACCCCAGGCTGCGCCCAGGCCGTGAGCCTGTTCCCACGCTTTGACCTCCTCGGCATCCTTCTTCGGCATCTCTTCCGCCACATTGGAAGCAGACCCGACGGAGACGAACATGCGCTTGCCATCGCGCGAGAACACCAGGTCGCGGGTGAAGTGACCGCCGCCGGACCCGGGGTACAACTCCGGTACTACGACTTCCGGAACGCCACTCGCCTGCTGCTGGCCTGCCTTGTAGGCGTAACGCACCACGCGATTGGTCTCAGCCACATACAGCCACTGGGGCTCCTTGGCGTTGGGGTAGAACGCGATACCGAAGGGCAGTACCAGGCCTTGAGCGAATACGTCGACGCTGGCCGCGGTTGATCCATCGGCCGAGGGCCGCATGACCTTGACGCGACCGGTCTGCGTCTCGGTGAGGAAAATGTCGCCGTTGGGCGCGAGCACCATCCGGCGCGGCGCGGTTACGTCGGTCGTGAATACATTGACCTCGAAGCCCTTCGGCACCCGCAGCTTCGCGTCCTCTGGCTTGGGAACCACCTTCGGGAAGTTCGCGGCCGAGGGCGTGTCGTACGGCGCAGGCAGCTTGGCAAGGTCGATGCGGTGCTTGCGGCCAGGAAAGTCCTTCTTCCAGTCTGCCGTGCCCTTGGGGGAGCCAGCCGCCGCGGGGGGTCGTCCTCCCGGAGGCGGACCTCCGGCGAAGCGCTGCCGGGGATTGTCTTTGTACGTGCCTTCCTTGACGGCCTGGAAATAGGCGATCAGGTTGGCGCGATCGCCTTCCTTCGGCACCGCAATGACCATGGCCGAGCCCGGCACCACGCTCGTCGGCGAGCTCAGGAAGTGATCCAGCGAAGCAGCGTCCCACGTCAGGTGCGAATTCTTCAGCGCCTGGGTGTAGCCGAAGTCGTTATTGGAGGCCGCGGGGCGACCGAAGACCCCGTTCAGGTTGGGACCCTGGGCGCCGCCATTGTCGCCGGGCTCGGCGCTGTGGCACAGCGCACACTGCTGGCGGAAGAAGGCCTTGCCCGCGTTGGCGTCGGCTGCGAGCACTGGAACAGCGCCCACCAGTGCGGCCAGCGTGATCGCTGAACGTAGAATTCTCATGGCAGTCCCCTGTCTGGAAAGGCAAATCAAGGAGTGCTCAACGGCATGCCGCGCATGCCCTGCGGCGCGCGCCGGCAGTGTACTGTGGCAGTCGCGCAGCAGGAGACGCAATGGCCGCTCGTCGCCCGATTCGGTGATATCTAATGGAGTATAACGAACTTTCGACTCCCGACCTGTTCGCCCACGTGCCGCGACCTCAGTCGCAGGAGACTCTGGGCCCACGCGCCGCCGTGCTGCGCTCCTTCGCGACGGATCGTGCGGCTACCCTCGCTGCGGACGTGAGTCGGGTCAGCACTGAGGCGCCCTTTCGACACCTGGTGACGCCGGGCGGATATCGGATGTCGGTCGCCATGACCAACTGCGGGTCGCGCGGATGGGTGAGTGACGCCAGCGGGTATCGTTACGACGAGCGCGACCCGGCGTCGGGGCAGCCTTGGCCGCCCATGCCCGGCTCGTTTCGGGAGCTCGCCGCCCGCGCGGCCGCCGAGCTGGGTTTTTACGATTTTGTGCCCGACGCGTGCCTGATCAATCGGTACGAGCCGGGCACGCGGTTATCGTTGCACCGGGACAGCGACGAAGGCGACCTCAGTGCGCCGATCGTCTCTGTCTCCCTCGGCCTGCCTGCGGTGTTCCTTTGGGGCGGGCCGAAGCGGAGCGATCGGCCACGCCGGATTCCGCTCGAGCACGGTGACGTCGTGGTCTGGGGTGGTCCGACCCGGCTTCACTATCATGGGGTCCTGCCGGTCAAGGATGGCGAGCATCCCCTGTCAGGACGGTGTCGGTTGAATCTTACCTTTCGCAAGAGCCGGTAAACCCAGATAGAACGAATACTGCGCGCGGCACACGCGCAGGAACGTCGCAAGGTCGTAGCCCACCTGTCGCAGGACGGCGCGGTGAGTCGTCCATACGGTCAGGACGACAGCGGAGAAGAACGTCTGGTGAGTGATCCGCGTCAGTGTTTGACTGAGCCCCGAGCGTTGAGTGCGGAGCTCGCGCAGCAGTGCCGATTCGAAGCCGATGTGCGCGAGCTCGTCTGCGACGAGCGTGCGGCACAGGATCTTCAGGCGGCGGCAGCCCGTAGCAGTCTCGAGCGCGCGATAGTAGATGTTGCCAATCAGCTCTGCCGTCACCAGCACGTGCAGATAGAGCTCGAAGCCGGCCAGCCTGCGGATCACGCGAAACGCGATGTCAGTGGGCGCGTGGTTGCGAACACGCATGCCGTGATCTGTCATGAACTCGCGCAGAAGATCTGCGTGCCGCCGTTGCTCGTGCACGAACAGTTCCATGATGCGTTCCAGCTCGGGGCTGCGGTGCCGATGCGCGAAGCGGCGAGCGGCGCACATGAGCCTGCTGCCTGCGGAGTGCTCACCCAACTGGAAGGTGGCAAGCGACTTCGCTATCAGTGTGCGTTCGCGTCCCGTGAGGACGTCGGGGAGATCTTCCGGGACACAGCGCGGATGGTGCGCGTGGTATTCGAAATGGTTCAGCCAGATCCGCAGGTCGGGAAGCATGCTTGCAGCCCTCGTGTGCTCCTGAGGGCCAACTTGACGGCCGATTGGGGTAGGGCCGTGACGCAATTCGGGCAGATTGTGGCGATGAGTCCCTCATGCGTCTTCAATTGAAAGACCCCTGTCTGCGGCTCCTGCGGAGGTTTCGCATGCGTATCCCACTCGTGGTGCTCATCGTGGCGACGGGCCTCACCGGGGTGCTGGCTGCTGCAGCACAGCAATCTATGGCCGCCACCGACGGGCCCGCCGCCGCTGCGAACGCTCCGCGGGGACTGCAACCTGAAGTGACCGTGCTGGGTCGGAGGTTGAAGTTGGCGCCGAGGGTGCAAAGCTTCGTCTATGGCATCACGAATCTCCGGAACAACGAGGGACTCGCTCGGTGGAATTCGCCCGTCTGCCCTCTGGTGACAGGCCTTCCCCGTGAGCAGGGCGAGTTCGTTCTCGAACGGATCTCGGAAATCGCGCGTGCCGCGCGCGTTCCGCTGGGCGGCGAGGACTGCAAGCCGAACCTGTTCATCTTCCTGACCACGCACCCGAAGGAGCTGCTGCTGGAGATGGACCGACGCAAGCACTGGGTGACTTTTGGCGACGCGATGCCGCTCGCGGTCTCAGAGTTCATCAACGACTCTCGCCCGGTGAAGGTCTGGTACAACACCGGCTGGGTGCAACCGGGCGCACCGCTCCCGCCCGGACCGCCACCGGGGTTCCAGATTCAAGGTGGCGGCGGCTTCGGCTCGTTCGCGACAGTCAACAGCCCGATGAAGGGCAGCCATATCTTCAACGCTGTCGCCTACTCGTTTTCTCTGGTCTATGTGATAGCGGATCAGACGCGGTTGCGAGGGGTGTCGCTGCGACAGTTCGCCGACTACGCGGCCATGGTGGGTCTGGCGGAGATCAGGCCAACGCCGCATCTTCAGGACAGGCAAAGCATTCTCACGCTGT
>CAZLYG010000030.1:0-20214 GCA_964563075.1 uncultured Steroidobacteraceae bacterium
TTGAACCCGAGATTGACCTCGAGCCGGTCGGTGGGTACCCAGCGAGCCTTGATGCGGCCGCCGGCTTCAGTGCCACCGCCCTCTTCGCCCGTCTTGCAGTTATGCGAGGCCACATCCGGCTGGCTGGTCGGGAACGAGCCCGCGAGGCTCGGCGTGCCCAGCTTGTTCATCTCGCAGGTGAAGTCCAGCAGGTTCACGTAACCATCCTGGCGATGGAAGTGGCCGGAGGCGCGCACGAACAGATCCGGCGCGACGGTGGTATCGAAGGCGCCCTGTGTCGCTATCTCCTTGTAGGAGCCGGAGGTAAAGGATAGATACCCGCTGTCATCGCCCATCGGTTGCTTGGTGTACAGCTTGATCGCGCCGCCGATGCTGGCGTTGCCGGACAACGTGCTCTGCGGTCCACGGTCGACCTCGACACGGTCGATATCCGTGAGCCCGAGCTCAGACCCGACTGCCGTGGCGTGATAGACGTCGTCCACGTACATCGCAACCGCCGGGGCACGCGCAAAACTGGCATCGTTCTGCCCCACACCGCGCATGACGATCGTCGGCACGCCGCCCTCGTCCGCGTCCGGCGGATAGGTGTAGAGATTCGGTACGAGCTGCCCGATGGTGTCGATGCTCGTCACATTCGCGGACTTGAGCTGCTCGGACGAGGTCGTCGAAATCGCGATGGGCGTCTTCTGCAGGTCTTCCTGCTCGTAGCGCGCCGTTACCGTAACGCTCTGGAGCTGCCCGCTGTCCGCGGTAGCAGCATCCGTATCGGCTGCCAGGGCACCTCCCGAGACCGCCGTCAGTGCCGCCAGGCACGCTGCTGCTGGCAGCCGCCCCGCTGGCGCAGGGATGCTGAAATACGCTGAGCGCTTCATCGTCATTCCCCCTTAGCATTCAGGACTAGAGTCGGCCGCACCGCCGGCCGCACTCACACACACGTTCTTCAGGACTCGTTGGCGCCCTCGGCCGGCAACGTCAGCTCGACCTCGGAGCGAGCCTCCACTCGACGGACGAGCTCGCTCACGCTGCTGCCCGGTGGAATCTCGCGCTGGGTCTCGTGCCAGAGCTCCTGGTTCGCCGCGGACAACGGCATCTGGAGCCCCAGGTCCGAGGCGAGCTGCAGCGCGATGTCGATGTCCTTGACCATGAGATCGAACCGGAACGGGTCATCGAACTTGCGACTCAGGATCCGCCGCACAATGTGTGTACGACTGATCCACGACATGCCCGTCGAGGCATTCAGCACCCCGGTCATCGCAGCCGGTTCCAGACCGTATCTCGCGCCGAGCGCAAGCCCTTCCGCCGTGGCGAGAAACGTCCCCGCGGTGATCAGGTTGTTGATCGACTTCATTGCGTGGCCGCTGCCGACCGGCCCCAGATGGAACACACGCTCGCCGAGCACTTCGAGCAGCGGCGTCACACGTGCCACCGACTGGGCTTCGCCGCCGACCATGAAGATCAACTCTGCGTTCAGCGCGCCGACCTCCGCGCCGGAGACCGGAGCGTCGACCATATCGACGCCGGCTTCCTTCAATCGCTGTGCGGTCTTGCGGGTGTACCAGGGCTCGGAAGACGATGTATCCAGCAGCAGGCTACCCGGGAGAAAGCCCTCCATCAGACCCTGCTTGCCGAACACGACGGCTTCGACTTCGCGGCCGTGCGGCAGCATCGTCACCACGATCTCGGAGACTGCTGCGACCTCGCTCGGCGACGCTGCGATCCTGACACCCGGGCTAGCCCGTTCGAGCCGCTCCTGTGCCGCGTGGTCGATGTCATAGGCGGTGAGCGGAAATCCCGCCGCTGCAAGATGCCGCGCCATGGGCAAACCCATGACGCCCAATCCCACGAAACCGACGGATTGCCTGCTCACGCCCTATCTCGATCGCTCGCGCTCATGCGGTGCACTGGCGCGTGGCTGGAAGAGCGACTGCCAAACACATCCGAAAACCACAGCGATCTCCCGCGCGGCGTGCGCATTCAAATTCTGGCCTCCACGGTGCGGCGGCGACCTGACTCTCAATCCGGTCGCAGCGCGCGATGTGACCGCAGTCCGTGCGCATTGAATTGCCACGGATGCTAGCGCCGCCGCACTCAGCCCGGAAGCCACTCAACCGCGCCAACCGCGTTCGCGAAATGCAAACACACGTGCGAAAAGCCCACGTCGTTGTCACGTAGACCTCCGACTCGCGCGCAGGTTAGGATCTTTTCGGGCCACACAGGAACTCACTTAAATGAAAGTCGCGTTTATCGGCATCGGAACCATGGGCAAACCGATGGCCACGAACATCGTGAAGGCGGGTCACGATCTGTGCGTGTTTGATGCTGACACTGCGCGCGCGGCGCAGGTCGCCGCGGAACTCGGCGCGTCGGCTCTCAAGCGGCTCGGTGATGCCGGCGCCGCCGAAGTGATCGTTACGATGTTGCCGGATGCTCGAGCCGTACGCGAGGTCGCACTTGGTAATGACGGGATCGCGACAACGGCGCAACGCGGCGCGATTCTCATCGACATGAGCTCCAGTCAACCGCTGATCACGCGGGAAACCGGCGCAGCACTCGCCGCCAGGGGAATCACCCTGATCGACGCGCCGGTCTCAGGCGGAGTACAGCGCGCCATCCAGGGATCGCTGACCATCATGATCGGCGGCGACGATCCCGTCGCCATTCAGAGAGTAAAGCCGCTTCTCTCCGCGATGGGCAATAATTTCTTCGAAGTCGGCAAACTCGGCTCCGGCCACGCGGCGAAGGCACTCAACAACGTCGTAGGCGCGAGCAACTATGCAGTGCTCGCCGAGGCGCTCATCGTGGCCGGCCGTTACGGCATCGATCAGAAGATGCTGGTCGACATCGTCAACACCTCGACGGGTCAGTCTTTCGTCTCGAGCGTGGTGATGAAGCAGTTCGTGATTCCCAAGACCTACAATACGGGCTTCAAAGTCGGCCTGATCTCCAAGGACGCCACCATTGCCGCGGAGCTGAGCACGCAGTTGGGCTGCGAGACTCCGTTCATTCAGCTCGCCGACGAGCGGTGGCTCGCTGCGCGGGACGCCCTGGGCGAGTCCGAGGATCACTCCAAGGCGATCCTGACATGGGCGAATGGGCGGGGATAACCGGATCGATGGGGCAAGCCTCACCAGGAGTGACACATGACGGACAAAGATGAGACTTTCGATAGGGGACTGGCGCTGCGGCGCGAAATGTTCGGACCCGGGGGCGCCGAGCGTGCGCTGGAGGCGGCGAGCGAGCTGTCGCGTCCCCTGCAGGAAATCGTCACTCGTTACTGCTTTGGCGAGATCTGGCAGCGGCCGGGGCTGGATCGCAAGACTCGAAGTCTGATCACGCTGGCGATGCTGATGGGTACCGGGCGCTTTCTGCAGTTCCCCGCGCACCTGCGGGGAGCGCTGGCAAACGGGGCGTCCCCTCAGGAGCTTCGGGAACTGGTGCTCCACAGTCAGCTGTACTGCGGAATCCCCTCAGCGGTAGAGGGGATGGCGGCACTCGAGGCGACACTCGCCAAGTGATCGTGCCGGCCCGCAGCCCCCCGAGGCCGCGCGGCTGTCCCCTGCCTGGCGCGCGCCGACGCATGCAGCATCCTTGCGGCAATTCAATATAATTGTCCGTGGAATCAGCGCTCCGGCCCAACGGCCGGGCGCTGCAGGTAAGGTCGCGGAGCGCGGATGTGCCGAAGGGTATCCAGTCTATTCTGCTGGGATTCCGCCTGCTGGAGGCGATCGCAGAGGCGAACGTGCCGCTGTCGCTCAAAGCCGTCGCCGCCCTGAGCGGCATGTCGCCGAGCAAGGCGCGCATGTACCTCATCAGCTTCATCGAGATCGGGCTCGTCGTGCAGAACCCCGACTCGGGGCTCTACGCTCTGGGCCCGTACGCGCTGCGGCTCGGGACGCGATCGCTGCAGCGAATGGACCTGATGGATGTGGCGACCGCCACCATGCATTCCCTGCAGAAGCAGACTGACGCACTCGTGCTGCTGTGCGCCTGGGATACCAACGGAGTCATGGTCGTGGCGCGAAGCGAGGGAAGCAACCCGCTGCCGTTGCAGTTTCAGATCGGCGGCAAGACTTCGCTGGCGAGCACGGCCACGGGACACATTTTTCTTGCCTTTGGCCGGCAGGATCAGACCTGGCGACACCTCGGACAGGAGCTGGCGACGGCCGGCTTGTCCAGAAGCGATCAGAAGAAGCAGGTTCGGACGCTCGAGACGCTCGCCGCGACCATCCGCAAGGAACGTATCGCCGAGGCCGACCCCATTTCCTATGCTTCCGGAGTCAGCCTCACGGGTTATGCGGCCATCGCAGCGCCGGTGTTCGGCGCAGGCCAGCAGCTGCGCTACGTGCTGACACTCGTGTATCAAAGCAACAGCAAGCGCAGGGAGGAGCTCGTACGCCTGACCCGCCAGGCAGCGGATCAGGCCTCGCACCTGGCAGGTGCCGACGTCAGCGCATGAACTGAGAATAGAGGGCAACTCGTGGATACCATCCTCAACATCAGTGCATTCCTGCGCGTGGCGCGACTGGGCAGCATCTCCGGAGCCGCGCGGGAACTGGACGCGGTTACCTCGGTCATTGCCAAGCGCATCTCCCAGCTCGAAAAGGAAGTCGGCACCACGCTGATCGTGCGGTCTACCCGCGGCGTGACGCTCACGGCCGCAGGCGACCGCTACCTGCCCTACTTCGTGCGGCTGGTGGCGGCGCATGACGAAATCTTCAAGGACCTCGGCTCGAACACGCAGAGCGTACAAGGTTTCGTGCGCATCATCACACCTCCCACCGTCACATCCATGTTCATCGGCAACCTGCTGGTGAAATTCCAGATGCGCCATCGCCTGGTCGACCTGGATGTCACACTGATGGAGCGTTCCGTCAACCCGCTCGAGGAGGGCTATGACATTGCGCTCGGTGCGTGGCCTGTCTCTTACCCTAACGTCGTCGATGTCCCGCTGTGCCGCTACGAGCTGGTGACTGTCTGTGCGCCGTCGTATCTGCGCGGCAAGCAGCCGCCGCGCCACCCCACAGACCTCGTCGATCACCAGTGCCTGTCGACCTCATTGTTTCGCAGCACATGGCCCTTTACACACGCCCGCGGTGCGATGACAGTCGAGGTGCACTCGAGAATCCAATCGAGTGATAGCCGCATGATTCGCGATGCCGCCCGCATGGGCGCCGGGATCGCGGTCCTGTCGCAGGCGCTCGTCGAAGAGGATTTGCGCTCGGGCGCTCTGGTGCCCGTCCTCGAAGAGTTCCCCGTCTCGCCCTATTGGATGAAGCTCATGGTCCCGCGCATGAAAATGAGCCGTCCGGCGGTTCGCACGCTCATTGCATTTCTGCGCGAGAGCATGCCTCCTGTGGCCCCGGAGGTGGAGTGACGGCTGCAGGCCGCGGTCAGGAGCCTAGAACCATTTCAAGGCGTGGCCAACGGTGGCGAACATTGAGATCAGAGTCGCCACTGACGCGACGCCGGTGACTATCAACCACCGTGTATTGCGCTCGATCAGAGTGTTCATCACCCCAAACTGGGTCGCCGTCTCGGTCCGGATAGCACCGAGCGCCTGCGCCGTGTCGGCCCGGATAGAGCCGAACCCTTTCTCCATTTCGGCACGCAGCGATCCCTGTCCTTTTTCCATTTCGGAACGCAGCGATCCCAGGCATCTCTCCATGTCGGCGCGGACGCAACCGAACTCCTTCGCGACGCTCTCCCGGAACTCGCTGAGCTCCGCTTTGACACCGTCGACAGAGCTTCTGAGCTCCTGAACATCGGAGCGAACGCGGCCCGTCTCCGTTTCCAGGCGGGTGAGGCGGCCCTCGTCGTTCATTCGTTGCTCCCTCGCACTCTGCGCGTTCATGGCTACAGCATAGGCGCATCATAACTCCGCGAGGATATGGAGTTTATGCCCTGTGCGCCTATTTTTGGAGCGCGATTTGGGCTTTTCGGCTGCCGAATTCGCGCGCAATATCGCGCGCTCGCACGCACGCGCATACCCGCGCTGGATCCGCGCGGCGCTTCAGCGGGCAGGAGGCACCTCCAGCGTGTAGTTGAAGCCAGGCGCCGTGCGCAGAGTGACCCGCGCAGGACGGCACGCGAAGTTCTTCAAAGGGATACGAAGTATCTTCGAGTAGTCCCGCCGTGCTCGATCGTCCCATTGGCTGTCGAGCACTTCGCCGGCGATCTGGTATTGATCTCCCAACGGCCTACATTTTCCCCAACGCACCGAAAAGGTGTGATCGGGATTTGTGCCCCTGTAGATCATCCTGACGACGAGCTGATCGGAGTTGGGATCGTAATGAACGCCACCAAAGTTATCCGCACCCGCCGGCTTCAAAGCGAACGCGGCAAGAACTGCACACACAACTGCCCGGGTGGGAAAGCTCATGGCGAACACGTTACACCCACGCCGGGCGCGTGGGGAAGTCACAGTCACGCGTGAGGAAGTCACAGTCAAAAGACCCCTGCCTTCCCAGGATGTGACAGGGAACTTTGGGTCCGTTGTCGTTTCTAACGATTGTTCATGGGAATACCCTTGCCACGGCTTGGCTAATGCCCTTGCCGCGGCGGCGGCAGAGGAGGACGATAGCGATGCGGTGCATTCTTTTGAGTTGCCTCGCGGCGTTGTGCACCGGCTGCGCGCGACAGGCGACGAACGACACCCATTCATACACGAGCCAACCCGGTATGGCGACGCACTCCACCGCGAAGACACCGCATTACTGGAGCGAGGCTCAGAAAAACAGGGCCGAGCACTACTGGCTGCCGCAAAACCTGCTCCCGCCTGATGCGCCGGTGGGTCCGGGAGCCTCCCCGTCGAACCAGAACGGTTAGGCTGGGAGCGGGGATTCTCCCGCGATTCCTCGCCTGCTCGAGCACACGCGCGATCGGAGGCTACGCCTGATCGATCGCGGTGTCGGCGAATCTCGGGAGGCCTCATTCGGCCTCCCGATACTGAATCGTCAATTCACAGAGATGCGCCGCGGCTGAGCCTTGGGATGCTTCGCGATGGTGATCGCGAGGACTCCGTGATTTCCGGTGGCGGTCACTTTCTCGGCATCCGCCGTGTCCGGAAGAATGAAACGCCGGTGGAATCTCCCCATCCGACGTTCCTGCCGCTGCTGTTGGACCTCTCCGCGCCCGTCTCGCTGCACGGGGTGCTCATCCTGACGTTCACCCGAGAGCGTCAGCACACCATTGTCGAGTGTGACCTCTACGCGTTTCGGGTCCACGCCCGGGATGTCCGCCAAGAGCTCGAATCGGTCTCCATACTCCCGGACGTCAACCGCGGGGAACCACTCCGCCGTAGCGCTACTGCTGTCGGCATCCTGCAGGTTGCCGAATACGCGGTTGATTTCATTTTGCAACTGCGAGACGGCAACCCCCTTGAATGTACCGGGGACGTTCCTATGTTCTACTGGAGGGCCCTCCCGGGGACTCTCGTAACGAGGCACTCGGAAAAGGTGCAGTCATGAGGAAGCATAGGGTTCTCACGACTCTCACAGCTGGCGTTGCGGGGCTGCTCTGCCTGCTCGTGCAGACTTCGCTCGCGGCGCCGCCGGTCGGAAATTCCTCGCGCCCCACGGGTTTTGCAACCGCTGCCGTCCGCTTCGATGCCGCGACGGACCAGGTGACGCTCACCCTGCCGGTGCAGGATCGTTATGGCAACTACATCCCCCACGCTCATCCGGACAATTTCGTAGTCTACGAAAACGGCACGCCTCAGAAGGACATCACCGTTCAGATCAAGCGCTCGCCGCTCGAGCTGGGAATCGTGCTCGAGTACGGAGGACGTTACCCGACCCTGAACGAGGCCATCAGCAGTGCCGTTTCGTCGGCGGCGCGCAACTTATTGAGCGATATCACTGAGAAGGACACGGTGGCCGTCTGGACCTATGGCGATCGCCTCGTGCAGATCTCGGGCTTTCAAAAAGGGCCCGAAGGTCTGCAACACGCCCTTCAAAGTCTCATCACACCGCCGGTATCGGAGTCCAACCTCTACGATGCGATTGCGGGTGCACTCGCGCAAATGCGCAGCCGCAACGACGGACGCAAAGCGCTCCTGGTGATCTCCTCAGGCGTGGATACCTTCAGCACGACCCGCTACCAGGACCTGCTGGAGCTCGCCGGAACTTCCGGCGTGCCCATCTATGTGATCGACGTGGGTGCGATTCTCAAGCGCGACGTCTCCTTCAGCCTTTCCGCTGCAGCAGGCTAAGCGCCTCCTCGAGCCTCCACAGCGCCTATCTCGTGCGTCGCGCGCCCGGGAAGAGCAGCACCATCCCCCTGGACCGAACTGCCTCGCTGAGCCAGAAACTCCTGAATCACCCGATCGAGGTCCTCGATCTCGAACGGCTTGGTCAGATGTCGAGCGAAGCCGGCTTCGTGACTGCGTTTCACATCCTCGGGTTGGCCCAACCCCGTGAGCGCGATCAGCGGAACTGCAGGACCGAGACGCGAATGAACTTCGCGAGCGACTGCGTATCCGTCGATATCCGGCAAACTGATGTCCACCAGCGCCAGATCGGGCTGGTGCTCGAGGATCGCACGCACGCCCGCCGCGCCGGTTCTGGCGACGATCACCGCGTGCCCCCGCATTTCCAGCAGAAGCGTCGCCATGTCACAGGCATCGGGTTGATCCTCGATCAGCACCACCCGAGCTTGGAGTGTTCCGGTCGGAGGCTCCTCCACAGGCTGGGAGGCCTCATAGAGAGGCAGTTCTACGATAAACCGTGCGCCCCGCCCCACCCCTTCGCTCTCGGCGCGCATGGCACCGTCATGTCCTACGACGATCCGCCTCGCGATTCCAAGCCCCAACCCCAACCCGCTGCTGCC
Organism: uncultured Steroidobacteraceae bacterium; assembly: GCA_964563075.1. Taxonomy (GTDB): domain Bacteria; phylum Pseudomonadota; class Gammaproteobacteria; order Steroidobacterales; family Steroidobacteraceae; genus 13-2-20CM-66-19. The sequence continues at coordinate 8,827 of CAZLYG010000030.1, forward strand.
GAATCCCGGCTCCCGGGTGCGGCTGAACAACTCGAAGATGCTTTGCAGCCGCTCCGGGGCGATCCCGTCGCCTTCGTCCGTCACGGTCGCACGTGCACGCCCGCCGCGGCGCTCCAGCGCGACCACGATCTTCGTCCCGGCCGGGCTGTGCCGCAGAGCATTGTTGAGCAGGTTGGTGAATACTTGCTCCAGACGGGCCGGGTCTCCGAGCAGCGGAAAGGGCTCCTCGCCGAGTGAGGCCACGATCCGCACACCGGTCTTGGCTCGAGTGGTGACGACGGCATCCATGGCGCAACGCACCGGTTCGCGCAAGTCCAAGGGGACACGCGTGAGCTCGAACCTGTCATGGGTGATGAGTGAGACATCCAACAGGTCCCCGAGCAGCCGCGTCATCTGGGCGGCTTGCCGGTTCAGCACTTCGATCGCTCGTTGACGCCGGGCCTCATCGGTCGCGGGGTGTGACAGGAGCGATGTCGCGGAGCGAACCGCATACAATGGGGTACGCAGTTCATGCGACACCACGGCCAGGAAGCGCTCACGCATTCGGCTCGCTTCCACCAGCTCCTTCTCGGCCTGCCTGCGCAGGGTGACATCGCGGGCCACGCAGCGGTTCCGGACGACTGTTCCGCTGTCGTCGCGGTCGCCGGTCGCGCTCAACGACACCTCCAAGGGGGTGCCGTCTTTGCGAATCATGGTGATCTCGAAATCCCGCACCTCACCGCTCTCGCACAAGCGTTCCTCGAACGTGCGCAGCCTCTCGCGATCTTCGCCTCGGATGAGGTTGCTGAATGGGCTGCTGGAGAGCTCCTCGGCAGTGTATCCGGAGGTCCGCAGCAGCGTGTCGTTGAACTCCAGAATGCGCCCCGACCGAAGGTCCACGAAGACGAACATGTCCGGAGCATGATCGTAGAGGTCGGCCAAGCGTCGTTCGCGCTCAACCAGTGCATCTTCGCGACGCTTGCGCTCGCGGATGTCCCGGTCGATCGTCGATACCCCGATCACCAGGCCCTGCGGATCGCGCACGGCGGAGAAAGTCGTGGATACGGCAATCGCCGTGCCGTCCTGATGGCAGCGCACCGTTTCCAAGCTCACCACTGAGCCGCTCCATGCATCTGCGAATGCGGCGCTGAATTCAGCCCGACGTTCGGCGGGAATCAACCGCTCGATGGACATGCCGGCGGCATCCTTGCCGGAAAAGCCATACAGCCGCACAGCCGCCGGGTTCCAGGCCGTGACTCTTTGGTGGTGATCGAGGCCTATGACAGCGTCGCCCGTGGAGTCCACAATAGATGACAGCAGCTGAGCGTGCTTGCGCTCGGCGGCGAGCGCCGTCAGGTCCGTCACCGAAAGCACCACCCCATAGGCGCCGTCGGGTCCCACGTAACTGTTGATGCGAATGAGGTGGGTGTTATCGTGGTTGTCGGTCACCTCATATTCGCTCGGCACGCCGGTGTCGCGACAGGCACAGACATCGGCCATGAGCGAGGGGCGTTTGAAGGGATGCTGGAAGCTCGTGAGCAAGCGGCCCTGGTCATGCTCCATGAGGCCGAAGAGCGCCCCGGCGCGCGGCGTGAAGCGGCGGATGCGCAGCTGGCTGTCCAGGAAGATGATCGCGACTTCGATATTCTCAAACAGCAAGCGCATGTCGTGATTGAGCTCGGACAGCTCGTGGATCTTCGATTGGAGCTCGGCGTTGACGGTGTGCAGCTCCTCGTTGACCGAATGAAGCTCCTCATTGGTGCTTTGCAGCTCCTCGTTCGAGGCCACCAGCTCTTCATTGGTCGCCTGCATCTCCTCACTGCTGCTTTCGAGCTCCTCAAGCGTGGTTTGCAGTGTCTCGCGAGATTGCTTCAGTTCCTGCTCCAGGGCTGCAAAACGCTCGTTCGACAGCTCACCCATATCCACGCGGGCGGGCTCCGGCTGAATCCCTGGGACCTTCACCCCCTCTGAGACAATGGAGATCAGGTAAGCCCGCGGCTTGCCATCGGCTTCCAGCGGATCGACTCGCAGGTCGACGCTCACCGCGGCGGCCGCATCGCGCGAGGACCACTCGATGCCATCGAAGCGCACGGCGGTGCGCTCCCGCCCTGCGCGCGCCAACGCCGCCGACAGCGCCAGCCGCGCGCTCTCCGGGACGAGATCGAGAATGTCCGCCGAGGAGCGGCGGCGGCGCACGTGCAGCAGTCGCTCTGCTCCCCCGAAGCTGTCGATGATGTTGCGTTCGGCATCCACCAGGATCGATGCAGGCATCACGTGATCAAGCACCGCATCGTACAAACTGAGCAGGGGCGTCTCGGCACCGGGTTGCCGTGCCCGCTGCAACCCCGCAGCCGGTGAGCTCATCGACAGGACCGGAGGCCGCCGGGTCAGACGGCGTTTCAGGTAGATCCGACAGGGTTCATCGAGGGCCTCGAACTCGCTGGCGATCTCGCCGGGCGCCTCGCTCGGGCCCAGCAGCAAGGCCCCACCGAGGCGCAACCCGTAAGGCAGCAGCGACAAGGCGTGCTTCTGGGCCGCGGGTCGGAAGTAAATGAGCAGGTTGCGGCAGGAAACCAGGTCCAGTTGTGTGAAGGGCGCATCCTTCAGCAGATCATGGCGCGCGAACACGACCGCATGACGCAGCGCAGGCGCCACCTGGAAGCGGCCGTCGGAACGTGCAACGAAGTACTGGCGGCGGCGACGTTCATCGACATTCGCCAACGCCTCTGCATCGTAGATGCCCTGGCCGGCGCGCTCCAGCGCATGCGCATGAACGTCCGTGGCAAATACCTTGACGGAGATGGCGGGGGACTTTCCGGCCACCGCGTCCAGCAGCAACATCGCGACCGAATAGGCTTCCTCGCCCGTGGCGCAGCCTGCAACCCAGGCACGTAACCCGCTCTCGGAGGTCGACTCCTCGGCGAGGCGCGGAATCACCCGCAGCTCGAGGGATTCCCAGACGGCGGGATCGCGAAAAAAGCGCGTGACGCCGATCAGCAGATCGTGCCCGAGGGCTGAGAGCTCGCGCTCATCAGTGCGCAGCAGCTCGACATATGCTTCGAGACTAGGCAGCTGTCGCAGCGATACGCGCCGGCGAATTCGGCGCACGACCGTGGGCAACTTGTACTGGGCGAAATCGATGCCCAGAACGCCGCGCAGCTGAATGAACACATCCGCCAGCAACGCACTCTCTGGGCCCCCGCGCACCGCCTGCCCGTCGCTGGCAAATTCCAGCAGGATGCTCGCAAGTTCCTCCGCAGTGGCAACGTGATCTGCCACCCCCGCCGCGATCGCCGCGCGCGGCATGCCATCAAAGCGGGCGGTATCGGGATCCTCTACCAGCACCAGACCGCCGGCAGCGTGGAGTCGCTTGACGCCCCTGGAGCCGTCCGAGCCGCTCCCGGAGAGGATTACGGCCGCCGCGCGCTGGCCACTATCCAGCGCGAGCGAGCTGAGGAATCGATCGATCGGTAGCGCCAGTCCCGCGTGCGGATCGCGGTCGAAAAGCTCGAAGGCGCCCTCTTTGATCTCCAGCTCCTTGCCCGGTTGCAGCAAGTAGACGTGATCGGCTTCGGCTTTGACGCCGGCGGCCGCGCGATGAATCGTGAGATCGGTAAATCGCGACAGCAACTCGTCCATGAGGCTTTTGAAGTCCGGGGAGAGGTGCTGAATCACCACGAACGCGGCCCCGGTGCGGGCAGGCAACGCTCGAAAGAGCTTTTCCAGCGACTCCAGTCCCCCGGCGGATGCCCCGATGCCCACGATCGGGGGTTGCGTCGAAACCTGATCCAGAGATGGCTCGGAAGCCGGCGGCGGACGCTCGCTCATGGGCTGGCTCGATTCCTAAGTGCTCGCTTGACCTTCGTGCCACAGCAACGCTTCGCTGCAGCGGAGGTTCCTGGCAAAGCACCGGACCGCTCTCACGCATGCCCGGCCGCTAGCCGGTCGCGCGTGCCACCCGCTCAGCCAGCCCCTGACCGGGCGTTCCAGCACCGCACCAATGCCTCACGCAGCTCGCGCATCTTGGGGGGCTTGCCCAATACGCGATCCACGTGTGGCGGCACATCCCCGTCGGCAGCAAGCCGTTGGCCCCAGCCGGTCAACATCAGAACGATCGTGTTCGGGGCTGCTGCCTTGATGGCGCTGGACACCCTTCGTCCATCGACATGGGGCATGCCGAGGTCGGTGATCACGACAGGGAACGGTTCGCCCCGCTTGTGCGCGGCGAGGAAGGTGTCGATACCCGCCTGGCCTCCGTCGGCGGTCGTAACCGTGTGACCTTCGCCCTCCAGGGTGTCCCGTAGTGACTTGATCAACAGCGGATCATCGTCCACCACCAGGATACGCTGGGGCGGTATTGCGCTGAGCGGCGTAGCCTGCGCGGCGCCCACTGCTGGGGCAACCGGTGTCGGAAAACTGACGCGTACGGTCGTGCCCTTGCCCGGCGCGCTGTCGATTTCGATATCGGCGCTGTGGCGCTGAATGGCGCCGTACACCATGGAAAGTCCCAGGCCGGTGCCACGCTCGCCTTTGGTCGTGAAAAAAGGCTCCAGGCAGCGACGGCGCGTTTCCTCATCCATGCCGATGCCGGTATCGATGACCTCGATCCGAGCGAGCTTGCGGACTTCGGCATACGGGCCTTCTGCCTGCGCAAGGCTCGTCCGCAGGGTCAGCAGACCCCCATTGGGCATGGCATCGACGGCGTTGAATATCAGGTTGGTGAGCGCTTCGCGGATTTCGTTGTCGGCTCCCATGATCGCCGGCAGGTTCGGCGCCAGCTCGGTCCGCATCTCGATCGAGATGCCCCGCCGCTGTGCCATGTCGCTCCAGCGGGCGCGAGTGAGCTCCACGACGTGCTGTACGACGCGATTCAGGTCCACGGGAAGCAGCGTCATCTGCGGCTCGCGTTGGCGATAGAACTCGCGCATGCGCGCCACGGTCTGTGCCACATCATCTATTGCACGCTGGATCGTTTCGAGTTGCTTGCGGGCGGTGGGGCTGAGGCTGGTTTCCTTCTCCAGCAGCGATTCAGTGTAGAGAGAGACCGGAGAGATGGCGTTGTTGATGTCATGTGCGATACCGCTCGCCATCTGGCCCAGGGCAAGCAGGCGCTCCTGTTGCATCACCGCCCTTTGGGTCTGGCGCAAGTCGTCGTAGGCTTGTTGCAGTGCGCCGTAGAGTTGCGCCTGATGGGCCGCCAAGGCGACATGCTCGCTCGCCTGCTTGAGGAATTCGCACTCGCCGCTGCTGAAGCTCGATGCTTGCCGACGTGCAGCGATGAGCACGCCGAACACCTTGCTTTCCACCAGCAAGGGAGCCGCGACCATCGAGCTCAGGCCGCCTCTCGCCAGGCGCCTGGGGAACGGGAACGCCACCTGAGTGATATCGGGCTCGTATACCAGCCGGCCGCGCACGCACTGGGAGAGTCCGTTTTCGTCGATCGGCACATGAGCTTGCTCGCTCATCGCCAGCTCCATCGCGAGCGCCTGGGAGTGCACGCCCACACTCGTCACGATGAGCCCGTTCTCGGCCGGCTCATACAGACAGATGCAGCAGAAATCCACCGGCAGGTGCTCTTCGAGCGTGCGGATGACCACCTGGAAAATGCTCTGTATGTCCTGACGCTCGCCAATGGCGCGCGTGATCTGCTGTAGAAGGTTCAACCGCGCCAGTTGGGCCTGCAGCTTCTCTTCCGAGCGCCTCCGATCGGTGATGTCGCGGGCAATCTTCGATGCGCCCACAATCCTCCCGGCGCTGTCGCGCATGGGTGAGATGGTCACGGAGACATCGATTTTCTCGCCGTTCTTCCTGACCCGCACGGTCTCGAAATGATCGGTCATTTCACCCCGCGCAATACGAGCGAGAATCGCGGGTTCCTCTTCAGACCGTTCGGGGGGAATGAGCATCGCTATCGGCCGACCTACGGCCTCCTCAGCGGAATAGCCGAATAGTCTTTCCGCGCCTGGATTCCAACTGGTGATGATCCCGTGCACGTCCTTGGTGGCAATCGCATCGTCGGAGAACTCGATAATCGAGGCTTGGCGTGCAAGCTGGAGCGTGCGTTGCTCGACGCGCGCTTCGAGCTCGTCCTTCGCCTGACGGAGAGCTCGCTCGGCTTGCGCTCGGCCGCCAAAGTCGCGGCGTATCGCCAAGAGGGCTGCCCCGACAATTCCAAGCGCCAGAAGCGCCCCGCCGATGATCACTGCTCGAGCCACGATGGCGCTGTGCTCAGCCGAGCGCTCACGCTGCACGAGCAAGGCGCTCTCGGCTGCTTTCATCCGATCGATGAGCTGACGAATCCGGTCGTGAAATCCTTTGCCTTTCCCGGTGAGAATCTCGTTCCTGGCCGCTTCGAACCCCTGGTCGCGTCGCAGCTGGATCACCAGGCGCAAATTCGCCATGCGCTCGGTAGCCAGGGCCACCACCGCCTCGAGCCGCTCGCGTTGAGCAGGGTTTTCCGCTGTCAGCCGTCGTAGCTCATTGCGCTCGGCGTCCACGAGCTGGACGCCTTGCGCGTAGGGATCGAGGTAACTCGCATCGCCCGTGATGACGTAGCCGCGCTCGGCCGTCTCGGCGTCGGTGGCGGCGGCCAGCAGCAAGTCGAGTCGATTGAGGACCTCGTGAGTGCGCTCAACGCCCGCCGTATTCTCCTGCAGGCGCGCGACACTCAGATAAGAAACGGCGCCGATGATGCCCAGACACGCGAGGGCAAACGCAAACCCGATCCGTACCTTGCGCTCCGCGGATCTGAGATCTCCCGTCGCATGGTCCATAAACCTCCCCGTGGACTGGGCTATTGCTGTGACCTGGTCGAGGCGCCTGCGGCAGCGCGATGCGGGGCTCTCTGCCTGGCGGCATTCTGCCGACACAGTTAGGCATTTGCCACAGCCACCGTGAAAAAGAGCACGGTCTCATGGTCGGCAGCGCCGCGGACGCCGATTGGCCACCCTTCAGTCGCGCACGCTGTATTCGCGCAGTACCTGCAGCGCCTCGGCGGCAGGTGCGGGGGCGCTGAACAGAAATCCTTGACCCTTCGTGTGGGCGCCGAGCTGCACGAGTTGGTTGCGCTGAGCTTCGGTCTCCACTCCCTCGGCGATCACTTCTACCCCAAGCTCACCGGCGAGGCTCATGATCGCACGTACCACCGCTGCACCGCTCTGATCGCTGGCGGCCGCGGCAACCATCGGTCGCGCAATCTTGAGACGACTCACGTGGTAAGTTCGCAGGTAATCGAGAGATGAATACTTGGTGCCGAAATCATCGATCGCGATGCGCACCCCGAGCTTGTGCAGCTCCTCGAGGACGCTGCTCTGTGCCAGCGTAGTTCGCGCCAGGATCAGCTCGGTCACATCAAGCTCGAGATCGGAGGGCTGCAGCTGCCAGCGTGCGAGGCTCCGCTTGACGTCCGCGAGCAGCTCACGGCCCGCCCGTACCTGCGCCAGCCCGACGTTCACGGCAATCAGCGGAACTGATATGTGACGATCACGCCACTCACGCAACTGTCTGCAGGCGCGGTCGAGAACCCAGCGGCCCAGGGATTGCATGAGGCCACACTTCTCGGCGATCGATAGAAACGTGTCTGGCACCAGCAAGCCGCGTTGAGGATGATTCCAGCGGATCAGCGCTTCCATGCCGGTGACACGTCCGCTGGAGAGCTCGACCTGGGGTTGGTAGTAGAGCTCGAGCTCATCGCGGTCCAGGGCGCCGCGCAAGTCCTCCGCTAGCGAGACTCGCTCGCGTGTCTCGCGGTCGAGCTCGGCGGTGTGGAAGTGGAATCGACCGCGGCCAGCCTCCTTCGAGCGGTACAGCGCCTGGTCTGCCTGTGCGAGCAGCTCGTCAGCCCCCGTAACCGACACGCCGCTGCCGTACACGGAAATCCCAACGGACGCACCGACGCGTAGCTCCTGTCCATCGACCGCATAGGGCGCTGATAGAACTTCGATGATTTTCGTCGCAAGCGCACCCGCCGCAGCCGCTTCCGGAACATTCCCTTGCAGCACGGCAAACTCGTCACCTCCCAGCCGCGCGACCAGATCGGATTCGCGCACCAGGGCTCGGAGCCGCTCAGCAGCCAGCTGCAAGAGCCGATCTCCGGTCGGGTGGCCCAGTGTGTCGTTGATTTCCTTGAAGCGATCGAGGTCGAGGTACAGCACCGCGAACGCATCGGAGCCGCGCTGGACTCCGGCAACGGCCTGCCTCAGGCGATCGTTGAAAGTGCCGCGGTTGGCAAGCCCGGTCAGGACGTCCGTGCGGGCGAGGCGTGCGATCTTCTCCTCGGCCAACTTGCGCTCGGTGACGTCGATCATGATTCCTTCGACTTCCACGAGGCGGCCATTGGTGTCCCGCACGGGCGAGTACCGGCTCTCCATCCAACGGGACTCGCCTTTGCTGGTGAGCATGCGGTACTCGACGGTGGTGGCCGAGGCATCCGGCCGCAGCAGCGTGACCATGGCGGTTTGTACCCGCGCACGATCCTCCGGATGCACGTAGCTCTGGTACAGGGTGGGAGACTCCAACAGTCCTTCAGCGCTGTACCCCAGCAGCGCAACGTTCTGAGAAACGTACATCATCGGAAAGGACGGCTCGCCCCTCAGACGATAGAGAATGGTCGGGCTGTTCTGGATAATGGTCTTGGCGTTGGTCAGCTCCTCGATATAGCGCTCGCGTTTGATGGCCGTGCCAATGAGTCCGGCCAACGTTTTGAGGATATCGAGGTCGTCGGCCGACCACTCACGCTCCTCACGACAGGCGTCGAAGCTGATCTGACCCCAGAAATGACCGTCGACCATGATTGGGACGATGAGGGTCGATTGCAGCGCGCGCTTCTCGAAGTATTCACGTAAGGCGCCGCTCACCTGGCTGTAGATGCCACGGATGGGCTCACCGCGTTGCAGTGCCTGGGTCCAGGCGAGGTACTCGGCGGCTCCGGGTCCGGCGGTCGCGCGCAGGGCGGTTTCCAGCTCCAGGCTGACCTGCGGTGCGTGCCAGGAATTTCGATGCAGCAGCTGGGGCCCCGCCGCGGAGGGCACGACTTCCAGCACGAGCATGCGATCGGAGCGCATCGCCCTGGCGACCTTCTCCAGCGAGTGGGAAATGGCTTCATGGAGGTAAGGGGCAGAGATGATCTCTCCGGCGCTGAGTGTGACTGCGCGTAGCAGCTCGTCGCGGTTACGCACCTCTTCAATCGAGCGCTCGCGCGTGACCGCCACTCCAATGAGATTGGCGAAGAGGTGCAGCGCATTGACCTCATCGGGCATCCACTCGCGCTCGCTATGGCAGTCGTCGAAGCTGACCGAGCCCCAGTGCCGGCCTTTGACCATGATCGGCACGAGCAGGAGCGAGGTCACCTGTACGACATCCAGCAGCTCGAGCATGAGCCCGGTTGAGGTGTTCCGAGAGGCGAACACCGCCTTGCCTTTACGCACCGGGCGCAGCCACTCGAGCAGAGCAGCGTAACGGGGAGAGTCGATGGAAGCTTCGTAGAGATTCGCCCTCGCGGCGACGCCGGCTCGCATCCACCTGTAGTAGGGTTTCGGCATGTCGCCGTGCCGCGGTGGCTCTTCGATCACGAGCAGGCGGTCTATTCGAGCGACTTTGCCGATCTCCTCGAGCACTCCGGGCAGCACGTCTTTGATGACGCCGGCCGTCAGGATCTCAGCGATTCCAGCCGTCACCGCGCGCATCAGCAGGTCGCGGCGCTGCAACTCCTGCAGCTGCACGTCGGCCAGGATGTCCGCCGTGTTGGCGGCGGAAACGGCAGTCGCCGTTACGCCCTCCCCGTGGCCCAGCGCCGATTCTGTCGGAACGGAGGTGAGACGGGCGTTGGAAGATCTGTAGCCTGGATCGCCGGTTGGCATGCTGAGCCTCGTCCGTGAGGCCAGATTATGCCGCCGCAGGGGAGCAGAGGCCGGGTCATGGCTCTCAATTCAGCCTTGTGCAGCGCACCAGGCTTGCGGCTTGGCCCGCGTCCCCCAGGCGACCGTCCACACACTTCACCAACATAAGTCGCTTCCTGTGACACAAACCATAGGTGATTGCGGCGCCCCAGTGTCTAGTACGCATATCATGCAATTTCCGGCATCCCCTGAGTCCACCGCCCTGGAGCTCGATGTCCTGTTGATCGAGGACTCATTGCCGGATGTCGAGTTCGCGATCGGATGCCTCACGGAGAGCGCTTTCCGCTGCCGGCACCGGGTGGTCGCAACCGAATCCGAGCTGCGCCAGGCACTCAAAGAGCGTACCCCGAGCCTCATCCTGTCGGATTTCGCTCTGCCGGGATTCGGCGGCATGGCGGCGCTGGCGATTGCACAGGCCCTGGCTACCGATGTGCCGTTCATCTTTCTCTCCGGGACGATCGGGGAAGAACGCGCGATCGAGGCGCTGCGCTGCGGGGCTGTGGACTATGTGCTGAAGTCGAATCCGAAGCGCTTGGTCCCGGCCGTGCAACGTGCTCTGGCCGAGGCCGAGCTGCGGCGTGCGAGTCGGGCCGCCGAGCGTCGTGTGGCACGCATGACCGGCGTGCTGCAGATGCTCTCAGGAATCAATACCGCGGTGGTGCGCATACGGGAGCGGGACGCGCTGTTGAGCGAAGCCTGTCGGCTTGCGCATCGAGTCGGTGGCTATCCGGTGGCGATCATCGCCATGATTGTCCCGGGCACACGCACTGCTCTGCCCGTCGCTTGGGCCGGCATGCCGGAAGAAGCCGCCGCGAGACAGGTGTTTACGGTTGCTGACGCCGAAGCCGGCGATACCAGCCTCACCGGTCGCGTGATGCGCACGGGAGAAGCCGTGGTCTGCGATGATGTAGCAGGATCCGCCCGGCCAGTTGCGGGTCGCGAGGCACTGCTCAGGGCTGGCATCCACTCCCTCGCCTGCCTGCCTCTGAGGGTTGACGAAACGCCCGTCGGCGCATTCCTGTTCGCGGCGCGCGAACCCAAGCTCATCAGCCAGGAGGAGCTGCTGCTGCTGCAAGAAGTGGCTGCCAATCTGTCGTTCGCCCTGCAATACCTGAACAAGCAGAACGCGGTGGACTTTCTGTCGTATTTCGACCCCCTGACAGGCCTTGCGAAGCGGGGGCTGTTTTGCGAACGCGTCGGGCGGCTGCTGGATCGCGGCTCGAAACGCCCGCCCAGGCTTGGTATCACGGTATTCGACCTGGATCACCTGAGTGTGATCAACGACTCCTGCGGGCGCCATTTCGGCGATCGGCTATTGCAGTGTGTTGCGGAGCGACTGAAGGCCTCTTGTTCCGACACGGAACGCCTCGGGCATCTCGGTGGCGGGACGTTCGTCAGTGTCACGGCATTGGGAGAGAAGGCCGGTCATGAGTTCCACGAACTGCACCGGGACGTGACGCGACTGTTTGAGGCGCCCTTCGTCATCGACGGGCGCGATACGCTGGTGACCGTC
>CAZLYG010000031.1:0-20147 GCA_964563075.1 uncultured Steroidobacteraceae bacterium
GTGGCTCGTGTTCAGCTTGTCGAATATCGCGCCGATGTCTACCGCTGGTGCGGCAGAGGGCGCTGCCTCCTGCGTGTCTGTGGTGGGAGAACGTTGCGACTCGGGCTGCGCGGGCGGCGGTGCTTGTGCGAACGCGGCGCCCGAAAGTACTGCGAGTGTGAGTGCAATCGGCAACTTCATGAGCAGTCTCCTTGTTCCGGCGAGGGTGGCGGATGCCACCGTCCTCAAGGCGGACTGCACTCGAAGGTTCCTCCGTCGCAGGCTGCCGACACGGCCGCTACAGGTGCGCTCATGTTCACGGCTGTGCCCGGTCGCGCTCCAGATAACGCGCCATGTTGGCCAGGGAGCCTCGGTTGCCGGCGCGGGTATTCTCGATCATCGTGGGCCCCACGAACGAGGTCACCTGTACGGTGACTTTCAGTCGCGTGCCGTACTCCTGGCGCGCAAATTCAGCCGTGGTCAGGTTGGCGGCCAACAGCTTATCGCCATCGAGAATGGTCTCCATCCACACGACGCGGCGCTCGGGCACGATGTCGATATAGCGGACTTCGACTCGATAGCGAGGGTCCTCCTTGGGCCCACAGCGAATCAGGTCGACACCCCCCACGCGGAAGTCCGTTGCTTCATAGATGAATGTCGCGGTGGCGGTGGGTGCGCCCCAGCGCGCTCGCTCGTTCGCGTCAGTGAACGCGCGATACGCCTCCGCAAGCGGAACATCGAGCACGCGCTCGACGGCAACAGTTCCATGATCTGTCGAAACGCCGGCCATGGTGCTCCTTACTGAAATGCCGAAATCGGATGAGGTACGTAGGGCGCTTCGAGAGCGGCAATCTCCTCGGCGGTGAGACCCAGGCTCATGGCCGCCACGGCATCCGTGAGGTGGCTCGGTTGCGACGCGCCCACGATCGGCGCAGTGACCGGCGCCTTCTGCAGCAGCCACGCAAGCGCCACTTGTGCTCGCGAGACACCGCGCCTGGATGCGACCTCGCCGACGGCATCGATGACCCGGCGATCTGCATCGGCAGCATGGTCGTACAGCCGTGGAGTCACGTTGTCCGTACGATTCCTCTCCGTGGTTTCGTTCGCGGCACGGGCCAGTCGTCCGCGGGCGAGCGGGCTCCACGGCAACACGGCGATCTTCTGATCCGTGCACAGCGGCAGCATCTCACGCTCTTCTTCCCGATACAGCAGGTTCAGATGATTCTGCATGCTGATGAACGGGGTCCAGCCATGCGCGCGCGACGTGTAGAGCGCCTTCGCAAACTGCCAGGCGTACATCGAGGACGCGCCGATGTACCGCACCTTGCCCGCCTTGACGACGTCATGCAGCGCTTCCAGAGTCTCCTCGAGCGGCGTCGAGGGGTCGAGCCGATGGATCTGGTACAGGTCGACGTAGTCCAGGCCCAGGCGCCTGAGACTGTTGTCGAGCTCCGCCAGGATCGCTTTGCGCGACAACCCTTCGCCGTTCGGTCCTGGACTCATTCGGCCGCGCACCTTCGTTGCGACCACGATTTCCTCGCGGCGCGCGAAGTCCCGCAGGGCACCTCCGACGATTTCCTCGGAGCTGCCGTCCGAGTACACGTTTGCAGTGTCGAAGAAATTGATGCCCAGCTCGAGGGCCTGCTTGATCAGCGGACGGCTTTTCTCCGCGGTGAGCGTCCAGGTATGGTTGCCGCGTTCCGGAATGCCGAATGTCATGCACCCGAGGCACAAGCGCGACACATCGACGCCGGTCGACCCAAGCTTCACGTATTGCATCTTCAGATATTCCTCAGGCGCGCTCAGGCGCGCAGCTCGAATCCTTCATAGCCCGCTGCTGCGATCTGCTCGCACTTCTTGCGATAGGGACCGACACCGCCCGCGTACGGCACAAACACTCGGGGCTTGCCGGGAATGTTCGCTCCCATGTACCAGGAATTCGCCTGGGGGAACAGAGTCTGGCTGGCAGCTTCGGCGACGTGCGCGACCCAGGTCGCTTGCGCCGCAGCCTGTGCCTCGACCGACCGGGCTCCCCGGACACGCATCGCAGCGATGAGGTCGGCGACGAAGTCCACGTGCTGCTCGATCGAGATCACCATGTTGCTGAGAACGGACGGACTGCCCGGCCCCGTGATCATGAACAGATTCGGAAAGCCGGCGGCGGCAAATCCCAGATAGGCGCGCGGGCCCTCACGCCATTCCTCGGCAAGCCGCCTCCCGCCGCGTCCGCGTATATCGACCGCGAGCAGCGCGCCTGTCATTGCGTCGAATCCCGTCGCGAACACGAGACTGTCCAGCGGAAAATCGGCGACGCTCGTGCTCAGGCCGTGCCGCGTCGCTGCGACAATCGGGGTCGCGCGCAGATCGACGAGTGTGACATTCGGCCGGTTGTAGGTGGCGTAATAATCGGTGTCGACACACAGTCGCTTGGTCCCGAGCGGATAGCCCCTGGGCAGCAGCCGCTCTGCGATTTCGGGATCCTTGACGATTTCCCGGATCCGCTCGTGGACGAAGGCTGCCAGCGTGTCGTTTGCCGGCTGACTGACGATGGCGTCGGAGACACAGAAGAGCAACTGTATGCCGCCCGTCTCCCAGGCTGCGTGGTAGCGACGCTCACGCTCTTTCGGCGCGAGCTCCAGGGCAGAAGGCTGTTGCGCGTCAGGCGCCAATGACGTGACGCTCTCCCTCAAGGACCGCCGGAACTGCGGATACGCGTCCATCACTGCCTGCCGTGCTTGCGGATCGAGCGGCGCGTTGTGCGCCGGCACGCTGAAATTGGGCGTTCTCTGGAACACCGTCAGGTGATCCGCCTGCGCGGCGATCAGGGGAATGCACTGGATCCCGGAAGAGCCCGTGCCGATCACCGCGACGCGTTGGCCAGAGAAATCGACGGGCTCGTGTGGCCACCGGCTCGTCTGCAGGATACGGCCCTTGAAGTCATCGAGGCCCGCGATGTCGGGCAAGCGCGGCTCCGACAGGCACCCCGTGGCCATGATCAGGAAGCGCGCTGTGAGAGATTCTCCGGCCGCCGTCCGCAGCTGCCAACGAGCCTGCGACTCATCGAGTCGCGCCTCGGCGAGTCGCGTCCCGAATCGAATCAACGGTCGCAGCTCGAAGCGCTCCACTACATGCTGCAGGTAGCGCAGGATCTCGGGCTGACCCGCGTAGCGGTGCGTCCACAGCCACTCGCTCTCGAGCTCCCGCGAGAACGAATACGAGTAGCACAGACTCTCCACATCGCACCGGGCCCCGGGATAGCGGTTCCAGTACCAGGTTCCGCCGACATCCGCCGCGGCTTCCAGCCCCTTGACGGCAAGGCCGAGCGCACGCAGTCGATACAGTGCGTAGATGCCGGCAAATCCTGCACCGACGACCACGGCATCGAAGTCACTGAGTGGGGAATTCGCGGTTTTTGTCCTGTCCGTCGCTCGTGTCATCGCAAACTCCCGCGGCTGCATTGCCGGACCGAGTCTCCGCGTGTATAGATCAGGGCTCGGAAGAAGTCACCAGGAGTGTGTCCGTGCACCCCATCGTAAAGCAGATGTTGGTGGCGATTCTCGCGTGCGGGGCTGTCGCTGGCGGCGCGCAAGCCAAGGGTTGTCTGAAGGGAGCAGCCGTGGGCGCCGTGGCGGGACATGTGGCTGGTCATCATGCCGTGGTCGGAGCAGCGGCCGGCTGCGTAGTCGGCCATCACCTCGCCAAGAAAAAGGAGCAGCAGCAGCGTCGCCAACAGCAACAGTCGCCGCCATTGCCACAGCAGCCGGCGCAACCGCAGCGGCCCTCACAGGCCCCCAAGCAGGCTGGTGGGCAATCGACTGTCTGATGGGACTCGCGACTGCAGCCGCGAGTCCCGTTTCAGCTAGTGCGCCATGGACGCCAGTGCTGCCGCATCGAGGTGAGCGATGGAGCGCGTGTCCTGGAAGGCACGGATGCCCTCAATGCCCTGCTCGCGCCCGATGCCTGAGGCCTTCATGCCGCCAAAGGGTGCGCGCAGGTCGAGGCGGGTAGCGCCGTGGTCGTTCACCCATACATAGCCGCAGACCATCTGACTGCCGACGCGATTCGCCGTTTTGGCGTCCGCTGTCCAGACCGAGCCTGCGAGACCGGCCCACGTGTCGTTTGCCATGCGCACGGCCTCGTCTTCGGACTCGAAGGGAATCACCGGAATCACGGGGCCGAACTGCTCCTCCGTCACGACACGCAGCTTGAGGTCGGGGTTGACGACGATGGCCGGACGCACGAAGTTGCCGCCGCGCATGTCGCCGCCGGGGAGCTCGCCGAATTCCAGCACCTTGGCGCCGGCATCCTTGGCCTCCCTGATGAGATCGTCGACGAACTTCTTCTGCGCCGGCGAATGCAGCGGGCCCATCGTCGTGTCCTTGTCCAGGCCATAGCCGAGCTTGACCTTCTGCAGGCGTGCCGACAGTCCTTTCACGACCTCATCCACCCGCGACTTGTGCACGAACAGGCGCTTCGCATTCATGCAGATCTGGCCGGTGGTGTCGTAGATGGCCGCGAACAGGCGATCCAGGTGCGTGTCGTCCAGGATGGCATCCTTCAGGATGATGGCGGCATCGTTGCCGCCGAGCTCGAGCGTGACGCGCGTCAGGCTGTGCGAGGCCAGTTCCATGATCTTCTTGCCGCCGTTGACCGAGCCGGTGAAGCAGACCTTGGCCACATCGGGGTTGCGGATCAATGCGCTCATGTTGGCATCGGGACCCGTGACGACGTTGAGAACCCCGGGAGGCAGCTGCTTCGCGATGCGTTCCACGACGCGGGCTGTGGCCAGCGGCGCCGTCAGAGGCGGCTTGACGATGACGGTGTTGCCGGCCAGCAGCGCATGGGGCAGAGCGGCCCCGAGGATAGCGATCGGCCAGTTGAAGGGCACGATGATGGAGACGACGCCCAGCGGCTGATAGGCCACCGTGGTCTGCACCGGGATGGCGCCAGGGATGGGCGAGAGCACTTTGGACGAGTTGACTTCGTCAGTGTGATTGAGTGCCAGCTTCCAGCGCAGTTCCAGCACCAGCGAATCGACCCATGCCTCGAAACGAACCTTGCCGTTCTCCTGCGACAGGATGGCCGCATCGTCATCGCGGTTCTCCGCAATACCGGCGAGCGCGGCCAGCATCTTCTCGGAGCGCTGCTGAGGGGAGAGAGCTGCCCAGGCCGGGTAGGCGGCCTTGGCGGCGGCGACGGCGTCGCTCACATCCTGCGCGGTCGCGGAGGCGGCGTAGCCGACGACGACACCCGGCTTCGCGGGGTCGGCAATCGCCATCTTGTCGGCGGTCTCGCGTTCCTTGCCGCCGATGAACAAGGGAGTGGTTACTGCTTGGGATGCCATGGATGCCTACCTCTTGATGTTTTCCGCTCGACGGTCGGGCAGACATCCATGATAACGCAGGCGGGCGCCTCATCAGGTAAACATTTGAAAACAAAAGGAATAGAATCGGCTGGCCAACAGCAGGCGCCAGCGCCAACGTCAATTTCCCGGGGGATCGTTCCATGAGCCGCAGATTCGGACAGTTCATCGCAGCCGCCCTCATGTGCGCCGCCGGCATTGCCTGTGCCGGTTACGGCGACGACCGTGCATACATCGAGGATCTGCAAGCGCGCTACATGTTCGCTTTCGACTATGGCGACCCGGAGGGTTACGCAGGCACGTTCACGCCCGACGGCGTCCTTGATTACGGCGGCGGCGAGATCAAGGGCCGCAAGGCCATCGCGGAGTTCATCGCGGCAGGACGCAAGCGCACCGAGGAGGCTCGTGCGAAGACGCCGCCTGGCCAGCAGCCCACCGTCGGACGGCACATCATCAACAACATGGCGATCGAGGTTGACGGCAACAAAGCGCACGGGGTGGCCTATTGGACCCACATGACCAGCGGGCCCGACGGGCGCGGCACCGTCGATTTCTTCGGCCACTACGAGGACGAAATGGTCAAGGTGAACGGCGAGTGGCTGTTCGCGCGCCGCCGGATCTACAACGAAGCGATTCCCGAGTGGGCATCCCAGTACGTGAACCCGGTGAAGACCCCGAGCCCGCCGCCGAAGTACCGCGCACCCTCCGGACGACGCTAAAGGACGGCGCTTCAGGGAGAGCCATGATCGAGATCACGGGACTGGTCAAAGCCTTTGGCGATTTCCCGGCGGTCCGCGCCCTGAGCTTCAGCGTGCAACCGGGGGAAGTGCTCGGACTGGTAGGGCCCAATGGGGCCGGCAAGACGACGACGCTGCGCATGATGGCGGGGATCATCCCGCCCACGGCCGGCGAGGTGCGTATTGCCGGCCATGACATCGTCAGGGAGCCGATCAAAGCCAAGCGCGAGCTGGCCTTCTTCCCGGATGAGCCGCGGCTGTTCGATTATCTGACCGTGCGACAGCACCTGAGCTTCGTGGCGCGCCTGTACGGCGTCGCCAATCACGAGGCACTCGCGCAACCGCTGCTCGAGGAGTTGGAAATCGCGGACCGCGGCGATCGCCTGCCCGGCGAGTTGTCACGCGGCATGAAGCAGAAGCTGGCCATTGCCTGCGGGCTGCTGCACTCACCCACCGTGATGATCTTCGATGAGCCACTGACCGGTCTGGATCCGCTCGGCATCCGGCGCATGAAGGATTCGATTCTGCGCCGCGCTCGCGCGGGCGCCGCGGTGGTGTTGAGCTCGCACCTCCTGCACCTGCTGGAAGAAGTGTGCTCGCACGTGCTGATTCTCAAGAAAGGAGAGCGCATCGTTTACGACACGATGGCTCGGGTGCACGCGCAATTCAGTGAAGGCGATCCGAGCGCGAGTCTCGAGGACGTTTTCATTCGCGCGACGGGCGGCAGCGAATCGTGAGCCCCTTTCTGACGATGGCGCGTGCCCTGCTGTACCTGCGGGTGACTTCGCTCGTGGGCCGCGTGAGGTCGCGACTGAGGCGCTTGAAGGAGCCGAAGTATCTTGCCGGCGCGATCGTCGGAGCCGGCTACCTGTATCTGGCCTTCTTGAGACGTGCTCACGGAGTGCATATTGGCTCCCCTCCCGGCGCGCCGCCCGGTCCGGGCCTTCCGACGCAGGCTCTGGCGTTTCTGCCGGAGGTGGCTGCACTGGCTCTGCTGCTCGCTGTGGCCGTGAACTGGGCAATGCCGCGCAGTGCCTCACTCGTGTTCAGCGAGGCGGAGATCGCATTCCTGTTTCCCGCGCCGGTGAATCGCCGGATGTTGGTTCACTATCGGATACTGGGCTCGCAGCTGGGGATCGCGTTCACCGCGCTGGTGCTGACGGCAGTGTTACGTCGTGGACAGGCATTCGGCGGCAATGCGTGGGTCCATGCCGTCGGCTGGTGGCTCATTCTGGCGACCTTGAATCTGCATTTCACCGGCACGTCGTTCGTGTACTCCAGGCTGTTGAATCGCAGCCTGACATCGCGATGGCGCAAGGCGATGACGATCGGTGCGGTCTGGGTCCTGCTCGCCGCGCTCATCCTGTGGGTGTGGAGCGCAATGAAGTTACCTCTGCAGGGCGAGCTGGCTCGCCCGCAGGGCCTGGAGAGCTACCTGGCCGCGCAGCTTCAGGCGGGCCCGCTGCCTTGGTTGCTGGCGATCCCCAGAATCGTGGTGGCGCCGTATTTCGCCGCGAGCAGCTCCGCGTTTCTGCTGGCGCTCGGGCCCGCGCTGGTGCTGCTCGTTGTGCACTATTTCTGGGTCGTCCACACGGAGGTCTCATTCGAAGAGGCCTCGATTGCACGCGCCGAGAAGCGCGCTGCATTTCGCCGGCGCGCTCAACAAGGTGATTGGCGAGGGCAGACTGCGAGGCCTAAGGCGCAACGTGCGCCGTTCCGTCTGCTGGAGACCGGGCGGCCCGAGGTGGCCTTTCTCTGGAAGAACCTGTTGTCGAGCAGCGGTTTCTTCCGACCGCGTGTTCTGCTGGCCGTGCTGGCGATCGTTACGGCCGGCTCCGGCTGGGTCGTGGGACATCCGCAGCTGCAGGCCGTGCGTGTGTTTACTTTGATGATGTTCGTGATTCTGCTCGCCCTGACCGTGATGATCGGACCGCTCATGGCGCGTCAGGATCTGCGCGCGGATCTGCCGAACTCGGACATCCTCAAGACGTATCCCCTGCAGGGCTGGCAGATCGTGCTGGGCGAAACGCTGGCACCGCTGTCGATTCTCAGCAGCCTGATCTGGGTGTGTCTGTTCGCCTGCGCTTTGCTCCTTCCGGGAGACAAGTTCGCGTGGTTGACGCCGCCGTTGCGCGGCGTAGCGGCAGTGGGCCTGGGAGTGCTGGCTCCGCCTCTGGTGGCCATTCAATTGCTGGTGCCCAATGCTGCCGCCATCGTTTTCCCGGCCTGGGCACAGTCGGCCGGAGATCGCACCGAGCGCGGCATCGAGGTGATCGGACAACGGATCATTTTCGTGGCCGGCCAGTTGCTGATCACGCTGATTGCCGTGATCCCTGCGCTGCTCAGCGCGGTGTTGGTTGTCGCGATCAGTGCGTGGCTGGTGGGGCCTGTGGTGGCAGGGGTGCTGGCCGTAGTGGTTGTATTCTCGCTGCTGGCTTACGAAGCCTGGCTGGGAGTTCGCTGGCTGGGCGGGCGTTTCGAGCAGTTCGACCTGTCGGCGGAGCTGCGACCTTGAGTCCGGTGGCTCGGGCCGCGGATGATGGCCACAACTTACTGAAAAATAAGGGGATAGTTGGCGGTGAGAGGCATTCCGCTGCCAACTGGCCGGGCGCACGGATCGCATGGCCCCGAGATAGTAAAATACGCGTCATGGACATCTTGACGGCGAGCGAGGACCGATCGAAGGCGATAGATCCGGACACGGAGCATGCCGTGCGAGCCTTTCTTGCCCAAATTCCCACCGATCTGCAGATTGAGCAAGCGCTCCTGTACGGGTCACGCGCGCGGGGAGATTACACTCTGGACAGCGACGCTGACGTCGCGCTCATTGTTCCCAACGGAACGGACACTGATGGCTCACCACACAGCCACCGACATCGATCCGGCTGCGGCCCTTCAGTCCCATACCAATAAACAACGGGGCGGTACATGGAAGACGAGAGTGTCTCATCGGCAAGACGTCCAAGCGCACGGACCGGTCGGGTCGGCCGTTGCGGCCGCGCAGCCCTGTCGCTGCTGGCAGTGTGTCTGGCTTTCCGTCTAGCGTTCGCGGCGGCGCCCGCCAGCGCCGTCGAGCCCGCCGGCTTCGATGCTGCCGCCGCCTTCGGAGCCCGCCCGGGCATGTTGGATGTCAGTCTGTCACCGGACGGCAACCACATTGCCTACATAGTGCCCGCCAAGGGCCGTGGTACCGCGCTGCTCACCGCGGATCTCGCCAAGGGAGTCGCCGAGGCCAAGGGCAAGCCGATTGCGTTCCTGGACGGCAAACCTTGGCGGCTGCTCCACTGCGGCTGGGTGTCCAATCAGCGGCTCGTGTGCGAGGTCTATGGAATCGTACAGGATAACACCGCGACCAGCGAGTTGATGGTGGTGTCGCGGCTGGATGCCGTCGATGCCGACGGCAGTAACATCCGGCAGCTCGCCACGCCGCGCAACGAGTACAGCCGCGGTTACCTGCTCCACGACGGTGACATCATCGATTGGCTGCCCGATGAGGACGGGGCCGTGCTCATGAGCCGGCGTTACACCAGCGACACGCATCTCGGGACCCATATCGGCAGCAACGAGGAAGGGATGGGTGTCGACAGGGTCGACACACGCGACCTCTCCTACAGGCATATCGTTGCGCCGCGGCCGGATGCCTTCGAATATCTGAGCGACGGGCGCGGTACGGTGCGCATCATGGGACTCAGCGACAAGGACGCCACCGGCTATCTGAACGGCAAATACACATTTCTGTATCGGGCACAGGGCGCTACGGAGTGGCGCACGCTGAGCCAGTACGACGCCCGGGCGCACAGCGGCTTCGAGCCCCTGGCCGTCGATCATGACCTCAACGTGGCTTACGGGTTCCGCCGCAGCGAGGGGCGTGCGGCGCTCTATATGAAGAAGCTCGATGCCTCCCTGGAGGAGACGCCCGTGTTCTCGCGCCCCGATGTCGACATCAGCGGTTTGATGCGCATCGGACGCAGGCAGCGTGTCGTGGGAGTCTCTTTCGTCACCGACCGTCGGCAGTCGGAAGTGTTCGAGCCGGAGATCAGGCGGGAGCTGGCCGCGATCTCGCGTGCTCTGCCGCATCAGCCGCTGCTGCGAGTGATCGATTCGAATCTCGACGAGAGCAAGCTCCTCGTCATGGCCGGCAGCGACGACGACCCGGGTGTCTATTATGTGTTCGACCGCAAGGCGCGCAGTCTTGCGACGTTCTCGGTGGTGCGCGGCGAGCTGGAGGGCGTCCAGCTGGCGAAGGTCAAGCCCGTCACGTATCCCGCGGCAGATGGGGTCCTCGTTCCCGGTTACCTCACACTGCCGCCCGGGAAGGAGAGCGCCCGTGGCTTGCCGGCGATTGTGCTGCCGCACGGCGGGCCCAGTGCGCGCGACGAATGGGGATTTGACTGGTTGTCGCAGTACTTTGCCAACAGGGGCTATGCGGTTCTGCAACCGAACTTCCGCGGCTCGGCCGGCTACGGCGACGCGTGGTTTCAGCAGAACGGATTCCGCTCCTGGCGAACTGCGATCGGCGATGTGCTGGCGGCTGGTCGGTGGCTCGTTAGTGAAGGGATCGCGGATCCCGCACGGCTGGGTGTTGTGGGCTGGTCCTACGGTGGCTACGCCGCGTTGCAGTCGGCTGTCGTCGATCCAACAGTGTTCAAGGCCGTGATCGCGATTGCGCCGGTGACCGATCTCGCAGCCCTCGTGGAGGAGCGGCGCTATTGGAACGACTATCAGGTCGTGCGTGAATTCGTCGGCGAGGGCTCGCAGGTGCAGGAAGGTTCGCCGATCGAGCATGCAAGTGCCTTCAAGGTGCCGGTGCTTCTGTTCCACGGCACCCTTGACCGCAACGTCGGGTACCGACAGTCCGAGCGTATGGCGGACAAGCTCAAAGCAGCAGGTGTGAAGGCCGATGTGGTCCTCTTCAAGGACCTCGATCATCAGCTGGATGACTCCGCGGCGCGCGCCGAGATGCTGCGTCGGAGTGACGAGTTCCTGCGCGCGGCGCTTCACTGAGCTAGACTCACCAGGGTTTGCGACCGCCTGGGGCGTGCTGCCGATGACAGATCTGGGCGAGGCCTTCGACTTCCTGGTGGTCGGCGGTGGAACCGCCGGCTGCGCGCTGGCGGCGCGGTTGTCGGAGGATCCGGGCCACAACGTGTGCCTGATCGAGGCCGGCGGAACCGGCAAACGCATGGCGGTTCGCGTTCCGGGAGCGATCGCGCTCGCGCAGCGCTCCGCCGAGCTCAACTGGCGATTTCAGTCCGAGCCCCAGCCTCACCTCAATGGTCGGCGCATTCCAGTGCCCCGTGGCCGCGGCCTCGGAGGCTCAGCCCTGATCAATGGCATGGTCTACTTCAGAGGCCACCCGCGCGACTACGACGACTGGTCGAAAGCCGGCGCGACAGGGTGGAGTTATCGCGAAGTATTGCCCTATTTCATCAAGAGTGAGGACAACGAGACCTTCGGGGCCTCCGAGTTTCACGGCCGTGGCGGGGCGATGCGCATCCGGACCGTCACGCGGCCGAGCCCGCTCAATTTCGCTTTCTTCGACGCCCTGGCGGGTTTGGGGGTGCCAGCGCGCGCGGATCTGAACGGAACGGATTCCGAAGGGGCGGCGTTGCGGCAGGTCGCCATTCGGGGCGGGACGCGCGAGACGACAGCCAGCGCACTGTTGGAACCGGCCCTGCGTCGCCCGAATTTGACCGTGCTGACGGGCGCTCGGGCGACGCAGATCGTTCTCGAAGGGCGGCGCGCGGTGGCGGTGAGTGCGCAGACCGTGCAAGGCAGCGTACTCGTGCGAGCGCGTCGCGAAGTGATAGTGAGCGCCGGATCGATCCAATCGCCGCAACTGCTGATGCTGTCCGGAATCGGTGATGCGGAGCATTTGCAGTCGGTCGGCGTCGCGGTGCGGCATCACCTGCCCGGTGTCGGGCGCAATCTCCACGATCACCTGGCAAGCCCCGTTCACATGATGACGGACCGCGCCGTCTCTTACGGAGTCTCCCTGCGCTCGATGCCGCGAAATCTGCTGAACCTGGCGGAGTATCTGCTCTTCAGGAGCGGGCCGCTCGCGAACAACGTGTTTGAATCGGCTGCGTTCGTGAAGACGGCACCCGAGCTCGATCGGCCCGACGTGCAGCTCGTCTTTCAATCGGCCAAGCGGCCGCCCCCGGGTTTCCCATTTCCGCTCGGCCACGGCTTTGCGATAAGTCCGGTCGGGCTGTATCCGCGCAGCCGCGGCCGTATCACGCTGGCGAGCGCGGATCCGATGGCAGCGCCGCTGATCGATCCCAACCTGCTGTCCGAGCCGCAGGACGTGCTGCCGCTCGTCCGGGGCATTCGCCTGGCGAGGCGGATCTTCAGTGCGCCCGCCTTCGCAGCTTATCGAGCACATGAGAGTGCCCCCGGCGGCGGCGTAGAAAGCGACGCCGACCTGATCAACTACATTCGTGCGCAGGCCTACACGGTGCATCATCCGGTCAGCACGTGCCGGATGGGGGCCGATGCGCTGGCGGTGGTCGATCCGCAGCTGCGGGTCATCGGATTGGAAGGGCTGCGCATTGCCGATGCCTCGGTGTTTCCCTCCCTCATAGGAGGCAACACCAATGCGGCAGTCGTCATGGTGGCTGAGAAGGCGGCGGACATGATCCTGGGCCGGCCGCCACTGCCGCCCGCTACGATTGGCGCTCCCACGGTCAGGCGCGATACAGTGCCGCAGTAATCAATCGGAGCATTCG
Source organism: uncultured Steroidobacteraceae bacterium (assembly GCA_964563075.1). GTDB lineage: Bacteria > Pseudomonadota > Gammaproteobacteria > Steroidobacterales > Steroidobacteraceae > 13-2-20CM-66-19. The sequence continues at coordinate 12,807 of CAZLYG010000031.1, forward strand.
ATGGCCGAAACCCTGAGCGCGGCAGAGCGGATCGAAATCGAAAGGGCCTGCGAGCGGATCGTCTACCAGTACTCGCGCGCCCTCGACCTGGGCGACCTCAGTGCGGCCGCCGACTTCTTTGCCGAGAACGGCTCGATGGCACGGCCGATGGCCCCGGACCAGGTCATTCAGGGCCGGGAGGCGGTGCGCGCTTCGCTGCTGACCCGACCGAAGACTCTCCTGACCAAGCACCTGGCGACCAATGTGATGATCGACGTGGAGAGCCGGGATTCGGCCCGCGGGATTTCCTATCTCACCATGATCGCGACCACGCCGCCCGCCGATGGGAAACCCCCGTTCGTTTCCAGCGGGCCGGTGTACTTCGGCGAGTTCAGGGACCGCTTCGTACGTGAGAACGGCGTCTGGAAGTTTCTCGAGCGCCGGGGCTCGATCCAGATGAAGTTTCCGGGTGCCGCACCCTGAGGCGGGTGCGGCGCCCTGAGGCGGCGGGGGCTCGTATGGTCTATGCTTGAGACGCAACCGTCGCAGAACGGCTTCGAGGGGTTCGCAGCACATGACTCAACCGCACCAGGCCCAGCGTCACGCGATCTTCAACTACGAGAACGGGCTACTCATCCTGCTGGGCATCGCGTTCGGTTTCGCGTTCTTCGATCGCAACTCCGCCAGCGTCCTCATCCCCTACATGGCGAAGGACCTCGGGCTGAACAACACTCAGTCGGCCCTCATCAACTCGGTCCTGTCCGTCATGTGGGCACTGGGTGCGTATGTGATCGCACGCTGGTCGGACTCGAGGGGTAACCGGAAACCGTTCCTGATCGCCTTTCTCATCATTTTCTCCGCGTGCTCGATCCTCTCAGGTCTCGCACGCTCGTTTCCGGTGTTGCTGCTCTCTCGCGCCATCATGGGTGCGGTGGAGGGGCCGTTCCTGCCGGTGTGTCTGGCGATCATGGCGGTCGAGTCCTCGCCGAGCCGGCGCGGCGTGAATGCCGGCGTAATGCAGAATTTCTTCGCCGCGCTGCTCGGGCAGAGCCTCGCGCCCTGGCTCCTTCCCATCATTGCGGAGCACTCCGGCTGGCGCACGGCATTTTTCGTATCCGGAATACCTGGCTTGCTGTGCGCGGTCGCCGTGTGGCTCTGGGTCCGCGAGCCCACCAAGGAAGCGCAGGCCAAGCTCGCGGCATCGCCCGCAGACACCGCCGAGGATGATGGCAAGAAGATGGGCCTCCTGGACATGCTGGCCGTCCGCAACGTGTTCGTCTGCTGTCTGATCTCGGTGTTCATGGTGGGCTGGTTCATCATGGGGTGGACGTTCGTGCCCAAGTACCTGACAGAGGTGCGTGGCATGCCCGGACCCGCCATGGGCTCACTGGTGAGCGTGCTGGGATTCGCATCGGCCGTTTCAGGGTTCGGAGCGCCGTGGCTCTCCGACCGCATCGGGCGCAAGCCGGTGATGATTGGCTTCTGCCTGGTGGGCGCGTTGACGGCACTCGCGGCCATGTATTTTCAGGGGTCGACTGTGATACTCGGCGCACTGCTCTTCGTAGGCTGGCTCGCCAGCGGTACTTTCCCGCTGTACATGGGTGTCATTCCCGGCGAATCGATGCCGCGGAAGTATGCGGCAACCGCCATGGGGCTGGTCGTGTGCGTCGGGGAGGTGCTGGGAGGCTCGGGGCTCGTGGTGCTGGCGGGCAAAGTTGCCGACCTCACTCAGCTTTCCTCCGCCATCCTGATGATGGCCGCGTCCGGAGCGATCGGCTGCGTGTTGTGTTTCTTCCTGGTGGAGACTGCTCCCGTCAAGGTACGGGCCGTGGTGGCGCCGGAGCTGGCAGTCAAGGCGTGACGTAGCGGAGGTACCCCCATGAAGCCGGTGCGCCTGGGGCGGATGACTGTCTCCAAACTGTTCGAGATGGAAAGCGGCCCGCCGCTGCCGCTGATCATGCCCCAGATTTCGGCGCAGGACCTCGCGCAGCTCGCCGCCTGGTATGCGGACGACACGCTCGGTCTCACACCCGAGCGGTCGGCGTTCACGATGAGCATGCACAGCTACGTGCTGCAGACCGGTGGGCGGAACATCCTGATCGATGCCTGCAACGGCAATGACAAGCACCGCTCGATTGCCGACATCGACAGGGCGCACACGCCCTACCTGGCGAATCTCGCAGCGTTGGGCCTGACCCCCGACCGGATCGATCTCGTGCTGTGCACGCACCTGCATTTTGACCACGTCGGCTGGAATACGCGGCTGGAGAATGGCCAGTGGGTGCCGACTTTCGCCAATGCCCGCTATCTGTTCTCGCGCCGCGACTTCGAGCACTTCGGCCGGCAGGAGCTCGAAGATGATCATCTGCGCGCGTTTCGCGACTCCGTGCTGCCGGTCTACGCAGCCGGCCGCGCCGAGCTCATCGAGGCGGATATCGAAGTGCACCGCGAGGTCAGTGAGCGGGTGTGGCTGGAGCCGGCATTCGGCCATTCGCCAGGCAACTTCTCCGTGCTCGCCGAAGGCGGCGGCCAACGTGCGATCTTCTGGGGGGATGTGGTTCATCACCCCGTGCAGCTGATTCGCCCGGACGTGACTCCGTCCTTTGACGGCGATCCGCAACAGGCGCGTGCGACCCGGCTACGCACGCTCGCCCGAGCGGCCGATGAGGAACTTGTCTGCTTCCCGGCACATTTCCGCGACCCTTCCGCGGGGCAGGTGCTACGCTCCGGGGACGCCACTTATCGGTATCGTTTTCTGGATCGATGAGCAGGTCGTTGCGCGATATCGGGGGGAGTTGTCAATGAGCCGTCCGCTGACTGCACTCGGGCTCGTGCTCGGGTTGGTCGTACTCGGTGCCCATCCCACCGTGGCCCTGTCCCAATGGCTCGGCTATCCGACGCCGGGGATACCGCGCCTCGCCAGCGGTGCCCCGGATCTGAAAGCGCCCGCGCCGCGCATGCCCGACGGTAAGCCGGATTTCTCCGGTATCTGGTTTGCCAACACCCCCGCCAAGGATTATTGCAAGGAGAAGGACTGCGTTCAGGAAGAGCGCATGGCACGCGAGCAGATCAACATCGGCATCAACATGAAGGGCGGCCTGCCGTACACCGAGTGGTCCAAGCAGCAGATGGTGAAGCGGCGTGCCCACGGCGAGCGGGAAGATCCCCACACCTACTGCAAGCCGCCGAACTACCCGCGCGCCTGGACGCTGCCGCAGCACACCAAGATCATTCAGACGCCGCAGGAGATGGTGATGCTGCATGAGTTCAATGCCGCTTACCGGGAGGTGTATCTGGACGGCCGGCCCCTGCCGAAGGACCCGAACCCTACGTGGAACGGGTACTCGACCGGCCATTGGGAGGGCGACACCCTGGTGATCGAGACTAATGGTATTCGCGATGACATGTGGCTCGACATCCAGGGCAGCCCGATTACCGAGTCGGCGCATCTCACCGAGCGCCTCAAGCGCATCAACTTCGGACTGATGCAGGTGGAGATTGCAGTGAACGATCCGAAGGCGTACACCCGTCCGTGGTCCGTCACCCTCCAGATGGCCATCCAGGTGGATACGCAGATGCTCGAGGAGATCTGCCTGGACAACGAGCAGGACGTCAAGTTGTACAAGTGAGCGGGGACCTGCCTGCGGATCGAGCCAGGCCACGCGAAGAGAGCGACCACGGGAGCCATACGAGTCATGCCGAAGCGTTTGTCTGCACTGCTGAGCGTTGTCGCGCTGGCACTCGCGACGACTGCGTGGGCCCACCATTCCCAGTCGGAGTTCGACTCCAAGCTGGTCGTGGAAGTGGAGGGCAGAGTCACCCAGCTGGACTGGCGCAGCCCGCACGCCCGGTTGTATGTCGACGTGGTCGATGAGAAAGGGCAGGTCGTGAACTGGAATTTCGAGCTTCCCAGTCCGGTCACCCTGATGCGCCGCGGCTGGAAGCGCACCTCGCTCAAGCCCGGGGATCACGTCAAGGTGAAGGCCTCACGGGCCCGCAATTTCCCGACCATCGCCTACGCGAACGTCATCAGGGATGGCAATGGCCATCCGCTGTTTACCGGTGTCACGAAGATTTACGAGGAGACACCGGATCCTGCTCCTGCGCAGCAGCCTGCGAGCGACGCCACGCACAAGTAGGGCGGCCCGCCGCTCGCCGTTACGCGGCGGCACCTGGAGCTGCTGGAGGCAGCGAACCTGGTCGCCAGCGTGCGGCGCGGACGTGAAAGGCTGAACTTCCTCAATCCGGTGCCGCTGCAGCAGCGGTGACGACCAACGCGGCACGCTTGTCGTGCCGCGGCCGCCTCAATGAGCCGGGGGGCGCTCGCTGAATGCGAGTGACCCCGTGCCACTGGCGACGTACACTTCCGAGCCGTGACCCCTCCAGGTGCCCTGCAGATGCTTGCGTCTACCCCTGGGTGTCCGTCCAACTTCGAACACGTAGCGCAGTATCTCCCACACTGCGATCGCCAGAACTCCGACCAGGGGGTCGGAGAACGGGTGTTCGTGCTCGAACCATGTCCTGACTGTTTCCAGCCAGTGACCCAGCGGATTCCTGCAGTGCGTGCAGTGCGTGCCCGCCAGCAGGCCTGGAATCGATCAAATAGGTGAAGTGATGTCACTGTACCGCATAGTCGCCTGCCTCCCGGCCGATCACAGGCGGCTGCCGACGTTCTGCGCAAGCCTCGCGATCGCTTTCTTGTGCGCGCGGGCGGCGTCTGCTCAAGATTCGCCCTCCCGGCAGCCCGCGATCGATAACACCGACATCGCCGGTGTGGTGACGAGCGCCAAGGGGCCGGAGGCAGGTGTCTGGGTCATCGCGGAGACCACGGCGTTCGCCACGCGTTACGCCAAGATCGTAGTCACCGACGACCAGGGCCGCTATCTGGTGCCTGACCTCCCCGCGGCCACCTACAAAGTCTGGGTGCGAGGCTATGGGCTTGCCGATTCGGCACCGGTCCAGAGCACTCCGGGCAAGCGCGTCAATCTGACGGCTGTCATCGCTCCCGATGCTGCGACAGCAGCACGGGTCTACCCGGCGGCCTACTGGTACGCGATGCTCAAATTGCCGCAGGACTCTGAAATCGCGCAGCTGCACGGTGGCCGCAACGAGTACCTCATGTGGATAAAGAACATGGGCTGCATCGGTTGCCACCAGCTCGGCAATCTCGCGACCCGCACCCTGGAGCCGAGCCTCGGAAAGTTCAACTCGTCGCTAGAAGCCTGGACGCGGCGCATCCAGTCGGGGCAGGCCGGCAGGGATATGGTCGGCATTGCGCTGGGGCAGCTGCGCGGTGTTCCGCTGAAGTATCTCGCCGACTGGACGGATCGCATTGCTCGAGGGGAGCTGCCGGCTGCCACGCCGCAGCGGCCGACAGGTCCGGAGCGTGACGTGGTAGCCACCGTGCAGGACTGGGCGAGCCCAAAATCCTACTTGCACGATCTCTCGGGGACCGACCGCCGTAACCCGACCGTCAATGGCTACGGACCTCTGTACGGATCTCCGGAACTGAGCACTGACGAGTTCCCGATTCTCGATCCCGTGCACCATGTAGCAACCACGTTTCATGCGCCCGTGCGGGATGCAAATACTCCCACTACGCACGACGATCCAGTGATCGCACCCTCTCCTTATTGGGGCGATGAGCGCATCTGGGACAGCAAGGCCAACGCGCACAATCCAATGCTCGATGCTCAGGGACGGGTGTGGTACACGGCGCGCATTCGCGCTGCCGAAAATCCCGCATTCTGCAAACGGGGCTCCGATAACCCTTCTGCCAAAGCCTTTCCATTGGAGCGCTCCGGGCGGCAGCTCGCCGTCTACGACCCGAAGAGCCGGAAATATACGTTCATCGACACCTGCTTCAGTACGCATCACCTGCAGTTCGCCGCGGACGCCAACAACACGATCTGGACCAGCGGCGGCGGACCGGTCGTGGGTTGGCTGGACAGCAGGAAGTTCGATGCGACCGGCGATGCGTCCGCTTCACAGGGTTGGGCGCCCTTCGTACTGGACACCAACGGCAACGGGCGCCGGGATGAGTGGACGGAACCGGGTCAGCCGCCGAACCCGAAGCTCGATCAGCGCATCGCGGGGTCCTTCTATGCCGTGATGCCCAGCCCGGCCGATGGCTCGGTGTGGGGCTCCGTGGCCTTCCAGTTTCCCGGTGCCGTGATTCGTTTCGACCCGCGTACGCAGCTGAGTGAGATCTACAACGTGCCGCCGCCCGGGTTCGGCATACGGGGCGCCGACATCGATACCAACGGTGTGGTGTGGGTATCGCTCGCCAGCGGCCATCTCGGTGAGTTCGATCGCCGCAAATGCAAGGGCCCGCTGAACGGCCCCAAGGCGACGGGCAATCAGTGCCCGGAAGGGTGGACGTTCCACAAGCTTCCCGGCCCGGCATTCGCGGACGCCCCGCAGATGAGCGTCGAATCGAGCTATTACACGTGGGTGGACCAGCACAACACGCTCGGACTCGGCGCCAACGTGCCGATTGCCACCGGCAATCTGTTCGATGGCGTGCATGCGCTGGTGCGTGGCGAGTTCCTGACGCTGCGCATTCCCTATCCGCTGGGCTTCTACATGAAGGGGATGGAAGGCCGGATCGATGACGCCCACGCGGGCTGGAAGGGACGCGGCCTGTGGGTCACGAGTGGCGATCGCACGCCGTGGCTGAAGGAAGGTGGCAAGGGGACCAGGCCGCTCGTCGTACATTTCCAGGTGCGCCCGAACCCCCTGGCCCATTGAGGGCTCGTGCGCTGAATCGCTACGGCGCTCCGCCCAGCGGAGTTCCGGCGCCTTCAGGTACAGGGGCGGCGGCCACAGCCACCGCTGGCAACGAGATCTCTGTTGGCGCCGATTCGGCTGATGCGAGTGCGCCGCCGTCGACGCGTTCGAACCGCCGGCGGAGGCGATCGAGGTAGATGTAGATCACCGGCGTACTGAACAGAGTGAGCACCTGCGACACGATCAGGCCGCCGACGATGGCCCACCCCAGAGGCTGTCGAAACTCCGACCCGGTGCCCCTGCCCATGATCATCGGCAACCCGCCGAGGAACGCGCACGCCGTGGTCATCAGGATCGGGCGCAGCCGCTGGTGGGACGCGCGGCGCACGGCTTCTTCCGGTTCGAGTCCCTCTTCGCGCTCGAGCTTCAGGGCGACATCGACGATCATGATGCCGTTCTTCTTGACGATGCCGATCAGCAGGATGATCGCGATGATGCCGATCACATCCAGATCGTGGCCGGCGAGGCGCAGGGCCAGCAGCGCGCCCAGACCGGCCGAGGGAAGGGTGGAGAGAATCGTCAGCGGATGGATGTAGCTCTCGTAGAGCACGCCGAGGATCACATACACGCACA
>CAZLYG010000032.1:0-5134 GCA_964563075.1 uncultured Steroidobacteraceae bacterium
CTGCACGTCCTTCGGAAAGCACGAGCCGCCGTAGCCCGTTCCGGGATAGATGAAGCTGTAGCCGATGCGCGGATCCGAGCCGATACCCACCCGCACCTTCTCGATGTCCGCGCCGAGGCGCTCGGCGATGTTGGCCAGCTCGTTCATGAAGCTGATTTTCGTCGCGAGCATGGCGTTCGCGGCGTATTTGGTCAGCTCCGAAGAGCGGATGTCCATCACGATCAGGCGGTCGTGATTGCGGGTGAAGGGCTCATAGAGCGCCCGCATCAGCTCCGTGGTGCGCGGGTTGTCCGTGCCGATGACCACACGGTCCGGCTTCATGAAATCCTGGATCGCCGCGCCCTCTTTCAGGAACTCCGGATTGGACACCACATCGAACTCGACGTTGGCGCCGCGACCGGCGAGTGTCCTGGCGATTTCCTTGCGAACCTTGTCGGCCGTTCCCACCGGCACGGTCGACTTGGTGATGACTATGCAGTACCGGTTCAGTGTTGTGCCGATGGTGCGCGCGGCGGCGAGGACATACCGGAGGTCGGCCGAGCCGTCCTCATCCGGAGGGGTGCCCACCGCGATCAGCTGGAACAGGCCGTGCTCGACCCCCTTGGCCGCATCGGTCGTGAACTCCAGGCGGCCTGCCTCCGCATTTCGCTTGATCAGGGCGGCCAGTCCCGGCTCGTGGATGGGCACCTCGCCCCGATTCAGACGCTCGATCTTGCCGGCGTCCACATCCACACAGACGACATGATTGCCGGCATCCGCCAGGCAGGCACCGGTCACCAGGCCAACATAGCCGGAGCCGAAAATAGTCACCCGCATTTTGGTAAGTTCTTGATTTAGATTGAAATAGAGGTTGACAGACTAAAGCAACCCGTAGCAGCGCTCAAGCACGGAGGCGCAAACTGCGAGGTCGCGCGTGTCCCGCCTGGGGCCACCTGGGGCCAAGCCTCCGCATGTACCATACCCGGGCCATCCGTTTTAGGGCGAGCGCATGCAAAAGTACTCCCTGCGCAAGCGCGTTCTGGTCACCGGCGGCGCCGGTTTCCTGGGGTCGCACCTGTGCGAGCGTTTGCTGGCATCCGGTTGCGACGTGCTGTGCGTCGACAATTTCTTCACCGGCACCCGGCACAACGTCGAGCACCTCCTGCCCAATCCCGCCTTTGAGCTGCTGCGCCATGATGTGACCTTTCCCTTGTACGTCGAAGTCGATGAGATCTACAACCTCGCCTGCCCGGCCTCGCCGGTGCACTACCAGTTCTACCCGGTGCAGACGACCAAGACCAGCGTCATGGGAGCCATCAACATGCTCGGCCTGGCCAAGCGGACCAAGGCGCGGATCCTGCAGGCTTCGACCAGTGAGGTATACGGTGACCCCAGCGTCCATCCGCAACCGGAAGTCTACTGGGGCAATGTCAATCCGATCGGCCCGCGTAGCTGTTATGACGAAGGCAAGCGCTGCGCGGAGACGCTCTTCTTCGACTACCGCCGGCAGCACGCGGTGCAGATACGCGTAGCACGCATCTTCAACACCTATGGACCCCGGATGCACCCCCGGGACGGCCGCGTGGTCAGCAACTTCATCATCCAGGCGCTGCGCTCGGAGCCGATCACGATCTATGGAGATGGGCTGCAGACCCGCAGCTTCTGCTACGTCGATGACCTGATCGATGGACTGATCCGGATGATGAACAACGAAAGTGACTTCACCGGCCCGGTGAACCTTGGCAATCCGCGCGAGTTCACGATGGTGGATCTGGCGCACACGGTCATCCGGCTCACCGGCTCCGACAGCCGGCTGGTATTCGCGCCGCTTCCCCAGGATGACCCGCGGCAGCGGCAACCGGACATCACGGAGGCGCGGCAACGCCTCGGATGGGAGCCGGCCGTCGAGCTGGAGTCGGGGCTGAAGCGCACCATAGGTTACTTTCGGAAGCTGCTGGTGGGAACACGCGACAGCAGTACCCGCCAGTGAGGGCCGGGCGGCTGCGTCAATTGATCGGGTTCGGGTGACTGCCGGGGCGCACGCCCTCGGAGCTGCGGCGCTTCGCGGCGAAGTCCGCAATCTTGGCATCGGACGGGTGCGCCGGTATGGCCTTGCGGGTCCACACGTAGTCGCGGATCTCCTGGCCCTGGCTGTATTCGGCCACGGACTCGGTCAGCAGCCCGAGCGTGCGCTGGCAGTCGAAGCTTGCCAATGAGACCAGCAGGTCGTTGAGGATCTGCTGCATCCGCGACCACGGCAGCCGGTGCTCCATGGCGCGCAGGATCATCGGATGATCGGTGCCGGTCACGTTGGAGCCGATGAGCAGTTCCTCGAAGAGCTTCTCGGCTGCGCGCAATCCGGTGTACTCGATCTCGATGTCCCCATCGGGATTGCTTGCGTCCCGGACTGTCAGCCCGGTCAGGCTGATCATGCGCCGCGCCAGATCGTCGATGCGCACCGGCCGACCCATGTCCAGGACGAACACGTCCCCGCCCGTGGCCATCGAGCCCGCCTGGATCACCAGCTGGGCCGCCTCCGGGATCGTCATGAAGTAGCGCACGACGTCCGGGTGCGTCACGGTCACCGGGCCGCCGCGGCGGATCTGCTCCTGAAAGAGGGGAACGACGGATCCGGAGGACGCCAGCACATTGCCGAAGCGGACCATGCAGAACCGGGTGGTCGAGGTGCGCTCCTGCAGCGCCTGCAGCACAAGCTCGGCGAGGCGCTTAGTGGCCCCCATTACGTTCGCGGGGTTGACGGCTTTGTCCGTGGAGATCAGGACGAAAGTCTCGACACCCGTCTCGATCGCTGCCTCTGCCGTGTACCACGTGCTCACGACGTTATTGTGTACCCCTTCGATAACGTTGTGCTCCACGATCGGAACATGTTTATAGGCAGCCGCGTGGTACACCGTCTGAACGTTGAACGCAGCGAGCACCTCGCGCACCCGGTGGCGATGATGAGCATTGCCCAGCAGCGGGACGATATCGACGGACAACCGCTCACGCAGGGCGAGCTCTTCCAGCTCACGTTCGATCGTGTACAGGGCGATCTCCGACATCTCGAACAGCACCAGGCGGCTGGGCGACAACCGCACAATCTGCCGGCACAATTCCGAGCCGATGGAGCCACCGGCGCCGGTTACCAGGACGCACTTCCCGCGGATGCACGAGCCGAACAGGCGTGGGTTGGGTGGCACTGAATCGCGGCCGAGCAGATCCCCTACTTCGATCTCGCGCAGCTCATCTATATGGGCTCGGCCGGCAATGATATCGCTCAGATGCGGCAGGGACTGTACGTGTACGCCCAGAGCCTCGAGGCCGCTGAGAATCTCGCGCCGGCGCCGCCGCGAGGCCGAGGGTAGCGCCAGCAGAATGCGTGCAATCTCCTTCTCACGCACGAGTCTCGGCAGGGATTCGGGGTCGTGGACGCGCAGTCCGTTGATGCTGCTGCCCTGCAGATTCTTCTTGTCATCCACGAACACGACCGGCTCGAAGTCCGGGCCACCCATGAGCACCGAGGCCAGGCGTGCCCCCGCATCACCGGCGCCGTAAATGGCGACCCGGGTAGGCGCACGTCCCTTTTGAGTGCGCAAAAAGAGATACCGCACCACGAAACGGCTGCCGCTGGCGTACACCAGGGCGAACGCCCAGTAGATCGCAAAAGCAGACAGGCTGATCTGCGTGTCGGCGATGAAGCGATCGTAGGCGACGAGCACGAGTACCGACAAAGACACGCCGAGGGCGATGTTCATCATCGCGCGGGGACCCATGAAGCGGATCACCGCACGGTACAGTCCAAGGAGGGAGAAGATGATCAGCGCGGAAAGAACCGCGACCAGGAAATAGCCGGAGATGCTGCCGACCGGGGGGGCCAGGCGGTCGAACTTCAGGACCAGCGCAACCCACAAAGCAACGGGGATGGCCACGGCGTCCGCCGAGAGCATCATCAGTCGCTTGATCGACCTGGGCAGCTCGACGGACCATCCGATCAACCGCGAGGTCAATGAGCCACGGCCGACCGTAGCCTGCGCGGCTTGGCTGTCCTGCACGAGCACCTCCCTCCCGTAGCGCCCAGATTCTGTTCAGCGTTCCGGCTTGGTGGCCGGCATTGGGTCGCGGAACGCCGCGAGTGTACAGAATTTAGACGCTGCAATCGATGGAAGCCGGTCGAATGGCTCACAGAACCTTCATTTCCCGGTAACGGCGGTGAGTCGCTTCGGCTGACATGGACTCGCAGGCAAGCCGTCCGCCACCGTGTACCCCTCCTTGGCTGCCAGCCGGTCGTCACTTCGCACCTGCCGGGGAGCTCAACCGCCACGTCGTGGGGAACTGAACCGGCCGCGGTCCCGCGGGTACTTACGGAGTACTGACCGGACACGAGAAGGCGGAAATCGAACGGGACAGTCCCTGTGTGGCTGGCGCCGGCAAGCGTCACGGGTAGCCAGTGCCGTCACGCTGCAGGTACGTCGGCGGTAACACTCGCTTGCAATGTTTGCTCACGGGTTCCCAACAACGGGAGCGTGGATTGCTGATTTCAAGAGCCCTGGAGCGCGGCCGCCATCGCGACTGCTGCAGGCGCGCAAGTCAACTCGAGAGTCCGGAGACCGTTTGCAGGCAAGAACAAACTGCTCGGGAAATCGTGTCGCCCACGCGCCGCATTCGCGAGTAATAAAGTGCGAAGGAGACTCGAGTTGTCGACCCGACCTGCAAGCGAGCCCAGCTCACGTCGAATCGCCTGGGACAAGACGACGCCAGCGCGACCGCACCTGGTGACGATGATCGACGACGGAGTGATAGGCGGTTTCGCCGACGCGACCGAGGCCGAGGCGGCCATCGAAGCGACGCGCGTGCCCGGGCTCGAGCTGCACACTTACGGTGAGCCCGCGGTGCAGTTCAGAGAGGTGCCGGCTCCCAGCGCCTCGTTGAACAGCGCCGCGAAGCGCATCGTGGACGTGGTCGGCTCGGTGCTGCTGGCACTCGTGTTCTCGCCGTTGATCCTGGCGCTTCCGTTCATGATGTCGAAGGATGGCGGCGGGGCAAAGTTGCCCGTCTTGACGCACACATAAACCCACATCGCCAGCAGGACGAGAACCTTCGGGATGTAGGCGACGGCGAGCACGATGCCGCAAACCCAGCCGATGAAAGGGCGCCA
>CAZLYG010000032.1:5144-19862 GCA_964563075.1 uncultured Steroidobacteraceae bacterium
GATGTCGAAGGATGGCGGCGGGATCATCTACCGGCACCGCCGCATCGGCCACAACGGCCGGATGTTCGATTGCCTGAAATTCCGCACGATGGTTCCCAACGCCGATGAGGCTCTCAGCAAGATCCTCGAGCATCCGGAGATGAAGGCGGAGTGGTTGCGCGACCGCAAGCTCAGAGACGATCCGCGCATCACCCGTTTGGGACGGTTCCTGCGACGCACGAGCCTCGATGAGCTGCCACAGATCTGGAATGTGCTGCGCGGCGAGATGAGTCTGGTCGGGCCGCGCCCCGTCGTGCGCGAGGAGTTGCTCCGCTACGGCGCCGGGGCGAGTGCCTACCTTGCGGCCAAGCCGGGAATTACCGGGCTGTGGCAAATCACCGGGCGCAATGATATCGATTACAGGCGCCGCGTCGTGCTCGATGCTTATTACGTCGGCAATCACAACCTGCTCCTGGACAGCTACATTCTCTTGCGCACCATCGGCGTCGTTGTGAAGGGTAACGGCGCCTACTGACCCGTCCGCCACGTATGGCCTCGCTAGCGAGGAGTTCCTGCGCCGAGCCTGAATCGCATTCCCGCGTGGCAACGGTCGCTCGCGCGGCGCGCCCGCGGGTGCTGGTGCTGCTGGCGGCGTACAACGGAGAGCGGTGGATCCGGGCGCAGATCGACTCGGTCCTGGGCCAGGACGACGTCGATGTTCTGCTCATGATCCGCGACGACTGCTCCAGCGACGGAACACGGCGGGAGATCGACCGATACGCAGGGGATCAGCGGGTCAGGATCAGCCCTGGGCTCACCCCGACGGGCTCGGCAGCGGGAAATTTCCTGACGCTGATCCGCGAGACTTCAGCCGATGGGATGGATTTTGTCGCGTTCGCCGATCAGGACGATCTGTGGAATCCGGACAAGCTCTTCAGAGCGTGCCGCAGCATCGCTGCTGGGGGCTCGGCCGGATACTCGAGCGCCACACTCGCCACGTGGGAACACGGGCAGAGACGGGTGCTGAGGCCTTCGGGTGCCCCGACACACTCGGACTTTCTGTTCGAGGGGGCAGGTCAGGGCTGCACCTTCGTGTTGACGGCCGAGCTCTACGAGCGAGTGCGCCAATTCTTGAGCCGCAACGCGCACCTCACTCAGGGCCTTCACTATCACGATTGGGCCGTGTACGCCCTCGCCCGCGCATGGGGTTTGAGCTGGAGCTTCGATCTGCAGCCGTCAATGCAATACCGGCAACATTCCGGCAACGATACCGGCGCCCGCGGAACCGTCGATGGTGTTGCGAAGCGGTTCACGCTCATCCGCCGAGGTTGGTATGGAGCGCAGTTGCGGGTGATCGCTCAGCTGTGTGCCGTTGCAGCCCCTGAAAACGCGATAGTCAGCGCCTGGTGCCGCGCCCTGCTGCAGCCCGATGGTTGGCGCAAGAGGTGGCAGACTGTCGTATTCTGCGTTCATGGCGGGCGCCGCCGCACGCGCGACAACCTGATGCTCGCGCTCGGGGCGCTTGCCGGATGGATCTGAGGATTGAGGCGGCCGTCCATGCGCAGTGTCGTACTTGCCTCCTGCCAGGGGGAGCCCTTCATCGGCGAGCAGCTGGCGAGCATCCTGCCGCAACTCGCCCCCGAGGACGAAGTCGTCATCTCGGACGACGCCTCGACTGACCGCACGTTGGAGGTGATCGCGCAGCGCCGGGACCCGCGGATTCGAGTTCTCGCGAACGCCCAGCGTGTCGGCTACGTTGCCAACTTTCAGCGCGCGATCGCCAGCAGCCGTGGCGATTGCATTTTCTTTTCGGATCAGGATGACATCTGGCTGCCTGCGAAAGTAGCCACGCTGGATGCCGCGTTACAGGAGAGTGCGTGCGTGGCCTCCGACGCGATCGTTGTCGATGATCGCTTGCGGACACTGCATCACTCTTATTTCCAGTTGCGTGGAGCGCGCCGATTCTCGGGGCTCTCCATCTATCTGAAGCCACACATCGTCGGAGCCACGCTGGCATGCCGCAGGCAGTATCTGAGCTCACTGATGCCGTTCCCTGAGGGCATTCCCCATGATTTCTGGTTAACGTTCAATGCCGCCTGCGACGGCACGCTGTCGGTCGTGCAGACGCCTTTGATACTTTACCGGCGCCATCCTCACGCACTGTCCGTAACGGCGACCGACCGCCGCCGCCCGATGGCTACAATTGCCGCCGAACGCGCCAGGCTGATAGGTGCCGTGCTGCGACATCGTCTCGTGGGCAAGTGGCATGCGTCGCGGCCGACCTAGTGCCATGGCCTGTCACCCTTCGATGCGGAGCTAGCGCCCATGGTGCGTCGCACCGGCTGGATCTGCCTGCCGGCTGCCATCGGCGCCATCTGCGTTGCCTCAGCCTCCCCGCCGGCTCCGTCCCCGTCCGTGGGGCCCGCAGTGAGGCTCGATCGATTCCACGATTACACGCCACTGACGGATGCCCCGCCCTCGCTCACCTCCGTTTCCGGCGGTAGCGTCATCGTTAAATTGGATACCCGAGCCGGCTGCGCCATCTCGGAGTGGTGGTGGCACGGCATCCAGTTCGTCAATGACTACGACGATGGCCGCCAGATACAGGTGGCCCTGTACCCCGCCGACGGAAGCTCTGCCCTCGGGGAAGCGGGAGACTCGTTGGCCCGCTCAGCCGGCGCGCAGCACGGGTCGCCCTGCGTAGCACTGTCCGCAGATGCGCGCAGCCCTACGCGCACCACCGCTGCGATTCCCACGGAGTGGCGCCCCGGGGATTTCGGAGGGGGCCCGGACAGCGCCATCGTTTACCCGTCGGTCCGCTTAGGGAAACGCCTGAGGCTCGATTGGATCGGGCCAGACCATATCGACCGGCACTGGTCCGTCGCGCTGTTCCAAACCATGATCCAATCGCCACCCATCGCCCTTGCCACCGTCGAGGCACCCACCGGGTATCTCAACTCCAACTTCAACACGTACTATTCCTACGACCCCGTGAGTCGTGGTTTGACTCCAATTGCGCTTGCGACCGTGCGCGCCGCAACCTCTCGGGGCACCGGCTATGGCATGCGGCGCAACCACGGCCCGCAGGCGATCGTTCTCGCCGCCGGAGCCGGCAGGACCGCAACGGCAATGGGTATCTATGTCGATGACGTCAACAGCGGGTTCGTCTTTTACGACAACTCGATCGGATCGTCCCCGGGGCAGGCCGGCAGCAACTTCGTGAAGTGGGAGGCGCATTACTACGGCCCGATCAGCGGCGGCACGTGGAGTTACAACACCTGGATCATCACCGACACGCTGCCGAACGTCTTGAGGGACATCGACCAGCTGCGTGCCTGGAAGGTCAGCTCGCGATGAGCTGTGAGAGATTCAAACCGGTGACAGGACGCAGAGCACGTGATCCCTGGTGGCGCCGCAGCCGGGTGGTGTGTCCGTCGCGGTGCCTTCCCGGATGACTCCGCGCAGGTATCGATACAACCGCGGCATGCAGGCGTACGCAGATGCGCTTGCCAATGTGCGCAACGCCGAGACGTTGAATCTCGCATGCCGGTAGTTGAACGTGCGCAGATGGGCGACTCGCAGACCGACCCGCGCGGGTAACGACCGCAGCCAGGCTCGTCCGATGAAGCTGATGTGCTCGGGGAACGCGCAGTACCAGTAACGGGCGCCCGACAGGCGCCACAGCCAAGCGTCAGCGTCCCCCGTCGTCAGGATCAAATGGCCGTTGGCACGCAGGTGCGTACGCACTTGCGCCAGAAAGGCGAGCGGGTCGGTGACGTGCTCGATCACATCGCAGGCGATGATGATATCGAATGCCCGGCCGATGCCGGCGAGGTCCTCGAAGCGCCGCGCGATGACCTGGACTCCGCGCCCGGCGGCGATGCTCGCGGCTTCGCGATTGAGCTCGACCCCATGCAGAGCGCACCCGCCCGGCAGGGAAGTCAGCAAGTGGCCCGTGTAGCAGCCCAAGTCCAGCACATCCGCTGTGGCATTGATTTCGGCCACCCGTTCGCTGATCAGGCGGAAGTCCTGTCGCTCGCCATCCGCCTCCCACACCTCGCCACTGCCGTCGCTGTAGAGCTGCTCGTAATCGACGGCGCTGAGCAACGGGTGGCGGAACATGAAACGGCACTCCGCGCAGCGCCACAGTGTGCCCCCGGGCAGAGGCCGCGGGAGCTTCCGGCCGGCAAACTCAGCTGCATCCGGCAGGGGTCCCACCGCCGTCGTTCTTGTGGAGCCGCACGTCCGGCACGCAGTCATAGGCGCTGCAGGGCCTTGAATGCGCGCTCGAGCAACGTGAGCGTTCCGAGGACATAAAGGAGCCGCGCAAGCGCCGCACCCTCCAGCCCCATGATCGGAACCAGCACGAACGTCATGACAAGAGCTACGGCTCCCGACATGGCCGTCACCAGTGACACCAACCGCGACGCGCCCAACCCCAGCAGCAGGTAGTACGGGGCTATGTTGAGCGCCAGCAGGAAGAAACCGCCGATGAGAATGTCCAGCGTCGCATGGCTGCCGTGCTGGAACACTCGACCCGTGAACACGCCGAGCGCCGCGTGCTGGAATAACCCGACTGCGAGAGCTATCACCAGTGCCAGCACGGCGACGGCCCCCAGGAGCCTGCGATACAGGTCCCGGATGCTCCCGATCTGACCCTGCGAGCGCAGGCGGCTGAAGACCGGAAACGAGAACGTCGACAGGCTGTTGGGGATGAAGTGAATGAGCTGCGAGAGCTGTACGTACACGAAGAACTCCGCCGCCGCCGCCGGTCCGAGGATTCTGCCGACGACTACTCTGTCCAGCGAGGTATAGGCTCCGGTGGCGATCGCGTTGAGCCACATCCACCTGCCGAAGGAAAGCATGCGGGCGAGGTCCTCACGCTGAGGTCTCGCCAGGATCCGCGCGCCAGGAGCGACGCTCCTCAGCACGATCGCTCGCAACAGAGTGGACAGCGCAAGCGCAGCGCACTGCGTGAAGAGGACCGACGCGAGGTCGCGGAGGCGCCATCCGACCGCGACCACCACGACGGCCACCGCGAGGCGTGAAGAGACTTCGAAAAGCGCCTGTGGTTTGAATCTTTCCAGGCCTTTGATCGCCGCCCCGACGGTCGCGTCGATCTGCTGCAGGCAGGCGGCCAGCAGCGACAACCACAGAACCCTGGGGACCGTGGGACTGTGAGCCACGAGTCGCGCACCGAATACCAGCTTTGACAAGGGGTCTGCGAGGACCCCCGCCGCCAGCAGTATGACAAAACTCAGAGCTGCGACCAGCGCAAGCGAGGCCGTGATCAGGCGCGCCACGATGTTCCCGCGCGGCTCCTGTCGACCAGCCGCCTCGGATACCAGCTTGGTGGCGGTCAGTGCGATGGCCGGGTTGATCGCTGTCGAAAACGCTGACACAGCCAGCACCACGACCAGCACGCCATAGTCCTGCGGCCCCAGTGCGCGCACCAAGCCGCCCGTGACCAGGAGAGACGCCAGCGGGCCGGCCGCCGCCTCGGCGCCGCTCCAGCCGGCTTGCCTGACGCGCTCCGGGAGTCCATCGCGCCGGATGGCCCTCACGCCCGCCAGGCTCAACGGCGCGCCCGCCCGGTGTTCGGTGTGCTCACGGGCTTGAGACTAGGCGCGGCAGAAGATCGCGTCGCCCTGCAGCAACCGCCCGGTGCGAGAATCGGTGAACACAGGCAGGAACGACCAGAGCACGAACCCGCGGCTCTCGAGCAAGGACAGGAAATAGTCCCAGAGATGTTGCCCCTCATACAACGCAACCAGCGACAGCTCGATCTGAACGGCCTTGATGAACGGCAGGGACTGCGCCGCGCCCTCGAGAACCTCCTTCTCAAACCCCTGAGTATCGATCTTCAGATACGTGGTCTCGTTGCCGCGCCGATAGAGTGGGATCACCGAGTCCAGGGTCAGCTCCTGCACTGGCTCCGCGGCGACGAAAGCCGAATCCGGCGCAACGCTGGAGTGCGCAGGCAGCATCGCGAGCACGGAGCTGCTGAGCGAGTTCCCGGCGACATTGATGACAGTTTCTGCCACCACGTTGCCCACAGCGCAACGCGGGTGCACGCTCCACAGAGGATCGCTTCGGGCTCGCCTGGTCAGCGCCGCATGCGCATCGCTCAAGGGCTCGAACGAGACGATCCTGTGCCGATAGCCAGCCTCCCGGATCATGCTCGCGTATTGTCCGACGTTCGCGCCAACGTCGAAGACGAGCTCGATGCCACAGTACTCCAGCACCGCTGTCACGCGGGCCGCTTCCGAACGCTCCGGGGTAAACCTCGATATCTCGAAACCGAGCTTTCTGAAGGTCCGCTTGGCCGCGGACTTGAGCCAGGGCACGCTCATGTCCCACGAAGAGCCTTCATCCCCAGCACGCCGAGGATCGCCAGGAAGGCGCCGAGTGCAAAGCCGAAGGCGCCGAGCCGCCGTGGCCCGAAGGAGGAGGCCTTCTCCGGAGCGAACGCCGGATCGATGACTTTCAACGCATATTCTTCGCGGCCCCGGGCAATCATTTCCGTGTTGAGCTCGTTCTGCATGAGCGAGTAGATCGCCCGCTGCGCCTCCACGATGGTGGTCTTCTTGGCCTGCTCGTTGAGGTAGTCGATATTCAGCTCGGCTTCGCGAATCGCCTTGGCCCTGAGATAGTCGTTGGTCATTTTCACCAGGCCGTTCGCCCACTGCGCGGCGACGTGCGGATCCTTCCACTGGATGGTGAGCGTGACCAGTCCGGACTTGCGGTCTTCGGCGATCTTCCTGACGTGTTTTTTGAAGAACTGATTGGCCTTCCACAACGTGGGCATTTTCTCCGGATCGGTCGTCGTCCACCGGTGGGTGGCCGGATTCCAGTCCTTCCAGAACAGCACGGGTAACAGATTGTTGTCCCGAATATAGTTCGTGGTCAGCAGCTCCGACTGCAACACCGCGACCGCTTCCTCTTTCTTGCCCGCACCGGGGAGCGTGATGCCGGCCATCGCCGCCAGTCCGCCGTATTGAGCCGCCAGCGCGCCAAGGCCGCCGAGCCGGCTCGTCGAGTTTTCCTCCAGCACTGGAGACACCACGGTGGATGCCTCGTACTGTTTGTCTGCGACCAATCCCCACGTGATGCCGGAGGCGGTGAACACCGCTATGACGCATCCCACTACCAGCCGGGCGCGCCACAGCTCGCCAATGAGATCGCGGAGGCTGAGGGCAGTGGGGTCGGGGAAATAAGTTGCCTTGCGGTCCATATCACTTGCCCGGCGAGGACGAAGCGAGTCGGGGATAATCGTTGGATTCCTTATACATCAAGCGGTCCTCCTGCGGATACCGGCCGCGCCCAGCCTGAAGGTTGCTTCGGACGGCTCGGCCGTTCCCGATCATCCGCGGAACGCGCCGTACGAGTGCATCTCGCCCGCCCCGGCGCGGTCGCGCGCGAACAGGAGGCGGTGGAACAGCCAGAAGAATACCAGCTGGAAGATGACCGGCAGGTACAGCCAGAAGTTGGTGAAGAAGCTCATCGAGGCGCAGTAGAACAGACAGGCATACACCGCGAGATCGATGAAACGGCGCCCCTGCAGCGCGCGCCGGTAGGCGCGCGCGGTCAGAAAGCCGAGCAGAGCCGTGAACAACATGAGGCCCACGGGCCCTACGTCCATGTAGACCGGATAGGCATAGGAAGAGACAGTCATGCTCGCAACCTCGAGGTAGGAGCTGGTATCGATATCCGGCCGCAGCACGGAGGGCAGCAGTGTTGCCCACATCCCACCGTCGAAAAAAGGCGCTCCCGACTGCGTGATCATGTTGTCGAGATTGAGAATGTTGAAATAACTGTAGGCGTAGAGCCACAGGAGGCTCGCCGGCATCCAGAGGTACTCCGGCTCGACCCGGATCAGGTCGCGGATGCCCCCGCTGCGCAGCTCCCCGATGAGCGCGAATCCCACCAGGCCGGCGGCCAGCAGCGCGACTATCTTCAGTCCCGAGATTCGCCCGACTGCAATGCAGCGAATCACGAAGGCCTCGACGAGCAGCGTCGCCATGTTCTGCCGCGTGACAAAGACCAGCTGCATCGCCAGTACGCTCAGGAACAGAAGCAGGTAGACGCGTCTGCCGGTGCGCAGGTTTGCGTAGAATGCGAGGCACCCGAGTGCATTGGAATAAGCAAGAAATGCTCCGTAGACGCTCGGGATTCCGAACTCCGCATAGCCGCTGCGACCGCCGCCGAACAGCGCGAACAAGGGGATGTAACCCGACACCACCACGTTGAGGGCGGCGAACGCGTACAGAATCATGAACGCCACGAAGATCCCGGCTCCGAACCCGCTCGAGAATTCCGGTTGTGGTTCCTCGTCGAGCTCTAGAGCAGCGGCGCCGGAGCCGCGATTGACCGGCGCCCCGGACACCGCCACCAGCCAGGTGAACACCATGGTGAGCAGGATGCGCGCCGTCCCGAGGCCGAGATCGCGCGAGAACTGCGAGATCGGCACCGTCGAGAAAAACATGATCGTCAGCCAGGGCGCCAGATAAGCGACTGCCGGATTGAGGTAGTCGAGCTTGTAGGCCGTCGTAAGAATGATCACGCCCACGAGGCAACCCACCAGCATGAGTTGCTCACTCTGCTGCAGAGACATCGCGGCGGCGACGACCACCAGCGCGGCGCCAAAGAGCATCAATGGCCGATGGACACCGGCTGCGGCCTCCTGGACAGTTTCGGAGGGAGTGGTCATGCCCGAGTCGTCACCCGTCGAGGTCGATCCGCATCAGCGGCGCTGTGCAATGATACGCGGCAAGTTCCGCAGCAGACGCAGCTGGAACAGCAGATATTGCACGAGCGGGCGCTCGCCGCTGTCCAGCTGGATCTGCCATGATTCACATAAGGCTGCGACGAGGTTGCGGCCGGAGGAACCGCCCATGCCAAATTCACCCGCGATGAAATCGGCGGCAACGGTCTTCACGTCCGCGGCTGTGCATACGCGTTTGATGAAGTGCCCGTCCGCCAACAACGGATAACGCAGCGAATAGTTGCCGTACCGCTCGTGGAGTCGCGCCCGGAACAGCATGCCGACACTGTGAGAAGTCACCATTGCGGCATGGCCGCGCCATGCGCGCTCGATGTGCAGGCCGCGCCGAATGACCGGGCCGGCCTTCACAGCGGCGACGACCACGTCCGCGCCGGTTTCCCGCACCACCGACTTGAAGCGCGCGATCGCCTCCGGATAGAAGAAATCGTCCGCCCCCATCACTACGTAGAAGTCCGTACGCAGCGCGCGCAGCGCCTTGTTCAAGGCGTCGTAGATACCCTGGTCCGGTTCGCTGACCGCATAGGTGACCACGTCGCGCGCCGCCTGGACGATATCCCACGTTCCGTCCCGGGACGCGCCATCGATCACGACATATTCGAAGTCACGATCGGTTTGCCGGCGCAGGGAATCGATCAGCCGCGGAAGCGGGTTCGCCGAGTTCAGGGTGACCGTGACGACGGATATGGAGGGACTCATCGCCGCTCGTATTGCGCTGCTATCCAATCCCGGTAACGACCGTCCATCACACTGCGCCACCAGGGCTCGTTGTCCACGTACCAGCTCAACGTGCGCTCCAGGCCCTGCGCCAACGAGGTCGCCGTCTTGAATCCCAGCTCGCGGTCGATCTTGCCGCAGTCGATCGCGTAGCGCCGGTCATGCCCCGGCCGGTCCTTCACGAACCGGATGAGCGACTCCGCAGGTGCGCCCTTGCCCGCCGGGCACGCTGGGAAGCGTGCAAGCAGTTCCGGGCGGGCGCGGATCAGATCGTCTGCCTGCCTGCACAGCATGCGCACCAACTGCAGGTTCTCGCACTCAGAGCGCCCGCCGATGTTGTAGACAGTCCCGGCCACGCCGGCGCCGAGCACGAGGTCGATGCCGCGGCAATGGTCTTCGACGAACAGCCAGTCACGCACGTTCCTGCCGTCTCCGTAGATCGGCAACGGCTGGCCGAGCAGGATGTTGACGATCGTCAGCGGGATGAGCTTTTCCGGGAAATGGTACGGGCCGTAGTTGTTCGAGCAGTTGCTCGTGGTCGTCTGCAGGCCGTAGGTGTGGTGATAGGCGCGCACCAGGTGATCAGAGGCCGCCTTGCTCGCCGCATATGGAGAATTGGGCGCATAGGGGGTCGTCTCACGGAAGGGCGGATCCGCCGGGCCCAGCGATCCGTATACTTCGTCGGTCGAGACGTGATGGAAGCGATGGCGGGCCACCGGCTGAGCGCCGAGCCATACCTTGCGGGCGGCTTCGAGCAGCGCATGCGTCCCCACCACGTTCGTGCGAATGAATGCATCCGGGGCCACGATCGAGCGGTCGACATGCGATTCGGCGGCAAAGTGCACGACGGTATCGATGGACTCTTCGCGCAACAGCGCTTCGACACGTTCGCCGTCGCAGATGTCGCCGTGAACGAACCGGAATTGCCCGTGGCGCTGTACCGATTCGAGGCTGGCAGGATTGCCCGCGTAAGTAAGGGCGTCCAGCACGATGAGCCGGTCGCCTGGATGCTCGCGCAGCCAGTAGTGCACGAAGTTAGCTCCGATGAATCCGGCGCCACCGGTCACGAGCAACCTAGCCACACTTCATCTCTCCGAGAACGCTGCGCAATTGCGCCCGCCAATGGACGGGAACGATTCCAGCTGCCACGAGGGAGGACTTGTCGAGGACACTATAGGCGGGACGCCGCGCGGGCGTGGGATAGTCCTCCGTCGCGATCGGAGTCACATTCACTCCCGCAGGCAGCAGCCCCAGTTGCGCGCCCTCCTCGGCCACTGCAACCGCCAGGTCGTACCAGCTGGCGATTCCCGCATCGCTCCAGTGATGGATACCGGACATATCGGGATTCGCTATGACCCTCCACACCGCCTGCGCGACGGAAGCGGCCGCAGTCGGCGTGCCAACCTGATCGGCCACGACGCGCACCGAGGGATTCGCCGCCATCAGGCGCAACATGGTGCGCACGAAGTTCGTGCCCTGGGCCGCATAGACCCAGGAGGTCCGCAACACAACCGCCCGCGGACCGAGAGTCGCCAGCACCACTTGCTCTGCGTCGCGCTTGGTCAGGCCATAGACACTGAGCGGATGGGTGGGCGAGTCCGGCCGATACGGCCGGGAAGCCGTGCCGTCGAACACGAAATCGGTCGAGAGCTGCACCAGGCGAGCTCGCGTCTCCCGCGCGGCCAGTGCGAGAAACTCGGCACCCTGTGTGTTGATCCGACGGGCAAGCTCGGGTTCTGACTCGGCACGGTCCACAGCGGTGTGAGCAGCAGCATTCACTACGACATCCGGCGTGTACGCACGCAGGCAACTCGTCACCGCCGCCTCATCGGTGATGTCGAGATCCTGGTGCCCAACTGCGATCAGCTGCACGTGCGGCGGCACGCTCCCTGCCAGGGCGCTTCCGACCTGGCCACCTGCGCCGGTGATCAGTACTTTCACGGAAAGTATTCCGCGTCCCGGAAACGCGGTGCCGCGGCATCCTTGGCCGACAGCACAGGTGCGGCGCCGGGGGGAAGGGGCCATTTCACGCCCAGGTCGGGATCGTCCCAGCGGATCGCGCGCTCACTCGCCGATGCGTAGAAGTCGGTACAGCGGTAGAGGAAATCTGCCGACTCGCTCAGCACCAGATAGCCGTGAGCGAAACCTGGCGGCACCCAAAGCATGTGATGGTTCTCATCCGAGAGTTCGCAGCCCACCCACCGTCCGAATGTGGGGGAGCTGCGGCGAACGTCGACTGCGACATCGAATACGCTTCCGGTCACGACTCGTACGAGTTTCCCCTGCGGTTGCCGTATCTGATAGTGCAGGCCTCGCAGCACTGCGCGCGTTGAACGGCTGTGGTTGTCCTGTACGAACTCGACGTCTATGCCGGCCGCAGCAAACTTGCTCTTCTGCCAGCTCTCCAGGAAGTACCCGCGCGCATCCCCAAAGACCTGCGGGCGAATCAGGATCACCTCGGGAATGTCCGTGGGGACGAATTCCATATCACGCGCGCCCGTGCAGGATCTCGAGCAGATAGGCTCCGTAGCTGGTCCTGGCGAGTGCACCGGCCAGCTTTTCCAGCTGGGCGGCATCGATATACCCGGACCGGTAGGCAATCTCTTCCGGGCAGCAAACTTTGAGGCCCTGGCGGCTCTCGAGGGCCTCGATGAACATCGCCGCCTGCAGCAGCGATTCGTGTGTGCCCGTGTCCAACCAGGCGATGCCGCGGCCGAACAGCTCGACCCGCAGCACACCGCGACTCAGGTAGGCACGGTTCACATCCGTGATCTCCAGCTCGCCGCGCGCCGAGGGCTTGAGCGCGGCGGCGATCTGCAGAACATCGTTATCGTAGAAGTAGAGGCCGGTCACCGCATAGTGCGATTTGGGGACTACAGGCTTCTCCTGGATGTCGATGGCCTTGAAGTGCTCATCGAACTGGATGACTCCGTAGCGCTGCGGATCGCGCACGCGGTACGCGAAAACGGTGGCTCCGCTGACGCTTGCCGCAGCCGCCCGCAGCTGTTCCGGCAGGCCATGGCCGTAGAAGATGTTGTCCCCGAGAGCGAGCGCGGCGCGCCCGGAGCCGATGAACTGCCGCCCGATGATGAAGGCCTGCGCCAGGCCCTCTGGCCGCGGTTGCTCGGCGTAGGAGAGGGAGATCCCCCACTGCTTGCCGTCTCCCAGCAGCCGCCGGTAGAGCGGCAGGTCCTCGGGGGTCGAGATCAGCAGGATATCGCGCACACCCGCCAGCATCAGCGTCGACAGCGGGTAGTAGACCATCGGCTTGTCGTACACCGGCAGCAACTGCTTGCTCACCCCGAGTGTCACGGGGTGCAGCCGGCTACCCGCTCCGCCGGCCAGGACGATGCCTTTCAGGCTCATGAGGTCTAGAACGAATGCACAGCTGCCGCCGCGATGGCCAGGTTGTAGATGATCGTCGTGATTGCCGTCCAGTACGGTAGCGGCGGCAGATGTTCCGCGTTCAGCGGTACCACGATGGTGTCACCCGGCTTCACCTGCTCGTTGCCGCGACTGAACCAGCGGCTGCCCTGCTTTGCGACCACGCTGCCGTTGGCGCGCACGATGTAGATTGCCCCGCTGTCGGCTCTCCGGGTCACGCCGCCGCTCATGGCAATGTAATCGTCGCGCGACAGACCCGCCGTGTACAGATGCGAGGTCGTCGTCTGCACCTCACCGATGACCGTCACCTCCTGCTGATATCTCGGGACGATCAGCTCGTCACCGTTGCGCAGAATGACATCGTCGCTCGACCCCGGGGGTGCGTGCATGGTCCTGTTCAGATCGATGACCAGCCGGCCCACGGCCTTCGTCGTCCGCAGTTGGGCGAAGAGCTGCTGGCCTGCGGCGAGGGCCGCGGAAGCCCCCGCGCCCCCGGACTGGCTGGTCGCCGAAGATTGAATGGCCAGAATCGTGAGGTCCTTCTGCATGCGGGTGGCCAGCGCATCCAGCTGGTCCTGCTCGCGCCGCTGCAGTCCGATGCGTGTGAACACGGCACCGTCCGGGAAGGCGAGCTGTGTGAACCCGCCGGCACGTTCGACGACCGACCGCAGGGTCTCTCCCCGGCGGATGGAGTAGCGACCGGGGAAGCGAACCTCACCGGTCAAGGTCACGCTCTCCTGGCCGCGCCATTCCGCGACCTCCTTGATGGAGAGGCTGTCGAAAGCCTTTATCGGAATGTTCGCGGCGGTATCCTCATGCAGCGCCGCATCCACGTTGACCTGGATCAAATCGGTGCGTCGGGTCTGACCGTTGGTCACTTCATAGCGGGTCAGCTCGGCATTGCTTCCATAGGCTGAATCTGCCAGGCCGCCGCCTGCCCGGATCAGGTCGCTGACCTTCATCCCCTCCTCGAGCGGGTAGTCCCCCGGTACTTTCACGCGCCCATCGACATGGACGACCTGAGTAGGCCTGTCGGGCGTGGCCTGCGCTCGCAGCTCGTCCATGAGCGGCTGAATGACGTGATCGCGCGAGGATGTCAGATCGAATGCCGTGAGCCGATCGCGCGGCATGAGCTGTACGTTCGCGCTGGAGGCGGGCGAGGCCAGGGCCGCAGCGAGATCCGCCGACAACACCACGATGCGACGGTCGGGAGGCAGCTCACGCCGGATCAGGATGTAGTGGATATCGGCACCGGGGCGCAGCTCATCGACAGAATGAATCACGTCCGTGAGCCGGATGCCGTTGCGATAGGCAACCGATCCTGGCGCAAATACATAGCCCTGAATCTGGATGCCGGAATCGAGGGTCGGGCGGAGCCGCGCGACCTGCAGCACGTCCCCGTCACTGACCGCCTGTGCCCTGCCGGCCGCGGCCGCCGTATCCACCTGCAGCACGACGCGATGCTGGTCTGCATCGATGCGTGTCAGAGTCACCTTGGAGTGGTCTGCCTCCGGGGTCAGTCCGCCGGCGAGCTGAATGACATCCTCGACGTTCGACTCGTTGCGGGTTTCGTATATCGCCGGACGCCGCACCTCGCCATCGACCGATATGGTCGGACCCACCGGGGGAACGAACACGACGTCGCCCGGCAGGAGCTTGTCGTCGTCAGTCGTGTCGCCCCGGATCAGCATGTCGTACAGGTCGAGAGTACGCACCACCTTGCCCTGGCGCTTGAGCTGGATCTTGCGCAGGGAGCCCATTCTCTTTACGCCGCCGGCTGCGTACAGCGCCGAGGTGATCGTCGCCAGCCCACTGACGGTGTAGGAGCCTGGTTGCCTGGCTTCCCCGAGGACGAA
>CAZLYG010000033.1:0-10011 GCA_964563075.1 uncultured Steroidobacteraceae bacterium
GTCTGGTGCAAGGCGCCGAGGGCGGCACGCTGTTCCTCGACGAGGTCGCCGACCTGCCGCTGCACATGCAGGTGAAGCTGCTGCGCGTCGTCCAGGAGAAAACCGTTCGCCCGGTCGGCGAGTCGCGCGAGGAGACCGTCGACGTGCGCATTCTCTCCGCGACCCACAAGAACCTGACCGAGCTGGTCGAGACAGGCCGCTTCCGCGAGGATCTGTTCTATCGCATCAACGTCATCGAGATGCGGGTACCTGCGTTGCGCGAGCGGAGCGAGGACATTCCGGAAATTGCCGAAGCCGTGCTGGCACGGATGGGCCGACGGACCAAGGCAACGCCGGCGCGGCTCGATATTGACGCCCTGCGCATGCTCGAAACGTATCCATTTCCCGGCAACGTCCGCGAGCTCGAGAACGTTCTCGAGCGGGCACTCACGTTGTGTACCGGTGGCGTCATCACCAGCGACCACATCAAGCTCCGCTCGATCGCGCGCACCAGCGCCCAGCCGGCAGCCACGACGACGTCCGCGGGGACGTCGGTCACCGCGGCAGTGACTGCGGAGGGCGGCGGCGCCCTGGGGGCACAACTGGAGGACATCGAGCGGGATGCCATCGTCAAGGCGCTGGAGAAGACACGCTACAACAAGACTGCGGCGGCGAAGTTGCTGGGGATGAGCTTCCGGGCGCTGCGCTACCGGATCAAGAAGCTGGGGATCGAGTAACGAGCACACGAGGCGAACATGATCAAGATTCCCGTCTACCAGCCCTCGCTGTCGGGAAACGAGAAGCGCAATGTGATGGAGTGCCTGGAGTCCAGCTGGATATCCTCCAAGGGCCGCTTCATCGGCGAGTTCGAGAAGCGCTTCGCCGAGTACACCGGCGCCAGGCACGCCACGACTGTGTCCAACGGCACCGTGGCGCTGCACGTTGCGCTGGTTGCGTTGGGAATCGGACCGGGCGATGAGGTCATCGTGCCCACGTTGACCTACATCTCATCGGTCAATGCGATCACCTACACCGGCGGAACGCCCGTGTTCGTGGATTCGCTGCCAGCCACCTGGCAGATGGATCCGGCCGATGTCGCTCGCAAGCTCTCCCCGCGAACGAAGGCCATCATGGCCGTTCATCTCTATGGCCACCCCTGCGACATGCAGTCGCTGCAGAAGATCGCAACGGAGCACTCGCTGTTCATGATCGAGGATTGCGCCGAGGCCATCGGGACGCGCTATCGCGGCACTCACGTGGGCACGTTCGGCGACATAGCCACCTTCAGCTTCTATGGCAACAAGACCATCACCACGGGCGAAGGCGGTATGGTCACCACCAATGACGAAACGCTCCACGCCCGCACCGTTCACTTCAAGGGACAAGGGCTCGCGGCTCACCGCCAATACTGGCACGACGTAGTCGGCTACAACTACCGGATGACCAACATCTGCGCGGCATTGGGCCTCGCGCAGCTGGAGCAGGTCGAGGGCTTCCTGCAGCGCAAGCGGCAGATCGCCGAGCTCTACCGCAAGGGGCTGGAGGGCACGGACGTCTCGGTGCACGGCGAAGCAGACGGCACCACCCACTCATACTGGATGTGTTCGATCCTCGTGCGCGACCCGGCCGATCGGGACCCACTGCGCGAGCACCTGGCCAGGGACGGAATCGAGACTCGCCCGGTATTCTATCCGGTGCACACGATGCCGATGTACGCCACGCGCTTCCAACGGCATCCGGTGGCCGAGGACATCGGCTGGCGGGGCATCAATCTGCCGAGTTGGCCGGGACTGCAGGACGAAGACATCCGTGACATCTGCGCCTCCATACGCCGCTATCGCTAGCGTGGCAACGTCCCGGACCGCTGCACCTTCCTCTATCACCATCGCGATCCTCGGCCGGGGTTTCGTGAATTGGGGAGGCGGCATCGACCTGCTGCGTATTCTCGTGAACGGGCTCACAGCCGTGCAGAGCGACGACCAACCCATTTACGTGTTGCTGCCGCGGGACAACTGGAGGAATCGACTCGTAATGCTCCTCCTTACCGCGCATGCAAGAATAATCGCCGCGCTCACCAACGCTGCACACCGACCGGCCCTGAGCCTGCGCAGAGACGAAAAGCAGCTCAGGAGCGCCTTCGCGACCTATGGCAAGCGGGTCGAGGTTCGGTTCTTCGACGATACCGATCGGGGTCTGCAGGAGTCTCTACGGGCAGTGCGCGCGGATGTCGTGCTGCCATGCATGTACTCGCTTGGCCGATCATTCAAGGTACCCTGGATCGGCTACATCCTCGATTTCCAGCACGTGCACCTGCCGCACCTGTTCAGTCGCTGGAACAGATATTACCGGCGCTACACCTACAACACGCTGCTGCGCGAGGCCCGCACCATCCTGGTCAACGCGCGGGCCGTCGAAGCAGATGCCAGGCGGCTCTACCCGGGCTCGGGCGCGGTGATCGCCGCTCTGCCGTTTGCGCCATCGCTGCGCAAAGAGTGGCTGACGGTCGATGTCGAAGGAGCGCGCCGCAAGTACGGCGTCCCGGAGCGATATTTCATCATCTGCAACCAGTTTTGGGTACACAAGGATCACAAGACCGCATTCCGGGCGTTCGCTTCCGCACTGCGGGACTTACCCAACACGGACCGACCCCTCGCTCTGGTCTGTACCGGGAGCATGGACGACTATCGCGCGCCGTATCACATGGGGGAACTGCGCGCGCTGCTGAAGGATCTGGGCATCACAGACCACGTTCTCCTGCTGGGCCACATCGCCAAAGAGGAGCAGATCGCCCTGTTGCGAGGGGCCATCGCGGTGGTGCAACCCACGTTGTTCGAAGGTGGCCCAGGGGGCGGAGCTCTGTACGACGCAGTCGCCCTCGGCGTTCCGAGCATCGTCTCGGATATTCCCGTGAACCGGGAGATTGACGACGCGTTCGTGCACTATTTCGCACCCCAGCAACCCGAGGAGCTCGCGCGGCAGATGCTGGAAGCATTGCGCCGCCCCAGGCCGACGATGGATGATTCGGAACTGCTCGTGCGGTCCGCAGACCGGGTCCGCAGGCTCGGCGAGACATTGCAGGCGGCGATTCGCACCGCCCTGCGGTAAGCGCCGCCGCAAATGCATTTCGACGGGGGTCTCCCATGCCCAATCCTCCACTGATCATCGTAGGCGGCGGCGGCCACGCCACCAGCGTCTACAACGTCGCCGTCTCGGCCGGCTACGAAGTCGCTCACTTCGTGGATCCCGCCAGGCGGGCAACGCGGCTGCTGGGCGTAGAGGTTCTCGGAGCCATCGACGACATCAAAGCGCCCGCGCAGTTTCATTTCTGCATTGCCGTCGGCGACAATCATCGTCGCGAGGCCATCAGCAAGGATTTGAGCCCCTGGGGGCCGGTTTTTCCCGCGCTGATCCATGCCTCGGCGGTCATCTCCTGCGGCACAAGTATAGGCGCTGGCACGGTTGTGATGCCCGGGGCGGTCGTCGGTCCTGCCTGCTGCGTCGGTCGATTCTGTATTCTCAACACGCGCTGTTCGCTCGATCATGACGGGCGGATGCAGGACTACTCGTCACTGGCGCCCGGGGCAACCACCGGCGGTTGCGTACACATCGGTGCACGCTCCGCGATCTGTATCGGCGCGGTGGTGAAACACAACGTCACGATCGGAGCTGATTGCGTCTTGGGGGCCAGCAGCTACCTGAGCGCAGACTTGTGCGACAACCAAGTCGCCTACGGAACACCGGCGCGAGCCGTGAGAGAGCGCGCGCGCGGCGAGCCCTATTTGAATTAGCCTAGCCCGCTCGCGGCGCCCCGGCGGCAAACGCGGGGCCGCCGGCCCGCAGAGGCGCTGTGATCGCCCGCCTGAACACGCTGACGAAGAGCAGCACGGTCGTCATCAGATAGCTCAGCAGAGAGCCGACGATCACTCCATCCAGCCCGTAGGATTTCACGAACGCGAGCTTGAGGATCATTGCGACGACCACGAATGCGAGGCAGGCCACCACCTGCGGCAAGAGGATGTGCAGCCCATTCATGTACATCGCCAGGGCATCGCCGGTAGCGCTCACGATCGCCCAGATTCCGAATATCAGGACGAATTGCGCAGGGATCTGCAGCGAGCCGTGGCTGAGAAAGTGCGTCAGGGGAGCGCGCAGGGTCACGACCGCCAGCACTCCGACACTCGCCAGACCAAACGTCCCGAGCACGGAACGGCGCAACGTCGTTCGCAGATAACGGACGTCGCCACGCGCGTGCGCGTCCGCGTAGCTTGCCCACAAAGGCGCGTTCAACATCGACAGCGGCCCGCTGATCAGCAGGAACAGGCGTTGCACGACGGAATAAACGGCCACCGCGGCCGGCCCGACCAGTGCCGACAGCAGGATGCTGTCCATGTCCCAGCCGATCACGACACCGATCTGCAGCAGGAAGAACAGCCCGCCGCTGCTCAACAGCGCACGCACATCCTCGATGCGGTAGTCCGCGAAGCGCGGCGGTCTCAGGTGGAAGCGCCGCCACAGCGCAATCAACAGCACCAGCCCCGCTGAGAGCTGGATGCCGTAGGTACACAGCAGGAACCCCGCGATCCCCAGGTGGAAATGCGGCGCCGCAGTAACCACAAGCACGCTGACCAGGCTCGCCGACCCGGCGATGGCGAGCGCGAAATAACCCTCTTGCAGGCCGGCATAGATGCGCTGCATCGCCTGCAGCGGAATCGACATCCCGAACAGCACGCTCAACACTGTCAGCGCGCCCCGCGCCTCCGCGACCAGCCCCTGCGAGGCGCCTTTGTACAACCACTGCATTGGAGCATACGCAGCCAGGCAGGCCAGCAACCCGCCCATCCCCACACCGATCGCGACTAACACTGCGAGCCCGGTCGTCAACAGCCGCCTCATTACCACGGGATCCTTGCCCACGGCCAGACTGGCAACCCGGCTCACCATGCCATTGCCGATGCCGAAGTCGAAGATCATGAGCACGGTAGTCAGGCTGGAGATGGTCACCCACACACCAAATCGCTCTTGGCCCAGGTAGGGCAGGGCAACGCGCATCGAGACCAGCATCACAGCAAGCTGCGCACCGCGCGCAAACACGCTCCAGAGCGTAGTCAACGCCGCCCGGCGCTGCCGCTCGCGATTTCGTCCTTCCTCGGTGCCGATGTCATACGGCCTGAGGCGTGGGAAGGTCCATTTGATCATTCGATGGGGTTCCTGTGTGCGCCATACTCTCACGCGCTGTAACCTGCGGCACTCGGACGTGCATCACGCCGTGCGCAGCGGGGGCCAGGACATAATGGGGCACGCACCCCGATTTTCGGGTAAAACGTAGTCGTAGACTCCCCCCTCATGGACACCGCTATCGCAGCCATTGCGCCTCTGGCGAGCACGCCCGCTGATGCGGAGTCCAAGGCCGCAGAGCCGGTTGCTGTCTCGGCTGTGATCCCTTGCCTGAATGAGGAGCAGACCCTCGCCACCTGCATCGAAAAGGCGTTGCGGGGGATCGCCGAATTGGGCGTCAAGGGTGAGGTGGTGGTCGCCGACAACGGCTCGACAGATCGGTCGGTGGAGATAGCGCAGGCGCTCGGTGCCAGGGTAGTCGCGGCCACGACCAAGGGATACGGGGCAGCGTTACTGGCAGGCATTGCGGCGGCTCGGGGCGCAGTCATCGTCATGGCCGACGCGGACGACTCGTACGACTGGTCCGCTCTCACGGCCTTCGTGCGCAAGGTCTGGGAAGGATACGATCTGGTCATGGGAAATCGCTTTGCCGGCGGGATCATGCCGGGAGCGATGCCGCGGCTGCACCGCTACCTGGGCAACCCGGTTCTGTCACTGGTCGCGCGTATCGCCTTTCGAGCGAAGATCGGCGACTTCCACTGCGGAATGCGCGCTTTCACGCGCGAGGCGTTCGGCCGGATGCAGCTGAAGACGCACGGTATGGAGTTCGCGACTGAGATGGTGGCTAGCGCCGCGCATCAGCGCTTGCGGATGACGGAGATCCCGATCGTCCTGTACCCCGACAAGCGCAACCGTCCACCGCATCTGCGCTCTTTTCGCGACGGGTGGCGCCATCTGCGCTTCATCCTCACCTATGCTCCCGATTACCTCTATCTGCTGCCGGGAGCTGCGCTGCTGGGCCTTGGACTCGCGCTGACGCTGCTGCTGGTGCGCGGTCCCATCACCATCGGCGGGGTGTACTTTGGAATCCACTTCCTGGCGCTCGGCTCGATGCTGGCGCTGGTGGGCTTCAACGTCATCAATCTAGGAGTGCTGGCGAAGACCTTGATGGCGCGGCGCTACACCGGCATCAGCAGCCGGATCGTCCGTCTCGTCAGCCGCCGCTATTCCCTGGAGGCCGGCATCCTCGCCGGACTCGGACTGACCGCGCTGGGCGGATCGATCGATGCCGGGCTTGCCGCAACCTGGATCAGGACCTCCGGAGGGCCGATGGAATCGAGCGTCCACCTGGCGTTCGCGGCGACCACGGCGATCGTCCTCGGCCTGAACCTGATCTTCAGCTCGTTCCTGCTCAACATGATCCTGGCAGAAAGCCCCCGCGCGCGCTCATGAAGGATATCGTCGAGAACCGCAAGCGCATCGGATTCGGGCGCAAGCTCAAGCTGGCCGCGCTCGTGCTGCGGGAGAACGGCCTCCTCTGGAGCGCGTTGCTGCTGACGTACTATGCGGCAAGTAACGTCGCGCATCAGGCTTTTGCGGCGATGGATCGCATGCGCCGCCGGCGCGGAATTCCCGGTCTCAACAGCGCCACACTCAACAAGCAGATCTGGGAAGCCTGGGACTGGAGCGCCGAGGGCGACGAATGGACTCACTCGCCGCAGTGGAAGCAGTCACTGATCCGTTGCGTTCTGGAAACACATATTCCCGGCGGCGGCACGATTCTTGAGATCGGCCCAGGCGGCGGCCGCTGGACCGGCTCGTTGCTCGATCGGGCCAACAGCTACATTGGCGTAGACATCTCCCTGGCGTGCGTCGAGCACTGCCGCAAAAAATTCGCCGCCAACTCGCGCGCCACTTTCCTCGTCGGCTCCGGCAGAGATCTCGCCGGAGTCGCGGACGCCTCGATCGACGCGATCTGGAGTTTTGACGCCTTCGTGCACATCAACCGCGAAGAGGTCGAGGCCTATGCGGGAGAATTCACACGCGTCCTGAAGCCCGGTGGAGTGGCCGTAGTGCATCACGGCGCCGTCGGGGGCGCCCAGGGAGGCTGGCGCAGCAATCTGACAGACACTGCACTGAAGCAGATGCTCACGGCGCGACAGCTGCAGCTGGAACAGGCATTCGATCGCTGGAATGATGGAGAGACAATCCACACGCTCTCCTTCGGAGATCAGATCAGCGTGATACGCAAGCCCGTGGTCGCGACGCAGCGTGAATCAACGATGCGCCTCGCCGGCTCCCGTGAGCTCTTCGATAGCTGAAGCAAACCAGCGCTCATGGGGCGGCTGTCCGAAGCGAACTTCCAGCAGCGATTGCAGCGTTTTGACAACGACCATTGCAGCCGCGCGAGCTGGTGAGCGCGTTGCGGAGAGGTGGCCGTAGAATTCGCGTGTGGCGCGATACATGGCCCCGAAACCCTCGTTCGAGGTGCCGCCGAGACGCATGAACGTGAGGTCGGAGTCGACGAAGTGAAGTGACGGCTGAAATCTCTGCTCCAGATCGTAGTACTGCACGATGTCGGATGAGAAGCGCAGCTGCGAGTTGAAACCGCCGATTGCAACCAGGAGCGAACGCCTGGTCAGCTGTGCCTGATGCAGCGGGTAGAGTCCCCAGCCTCGGAGCTTCGCC
The DNA here is from genome assembly GCA_964563075.1 of uncultured Steroidobacteraceae bacterium. Classification (GTDB taxonomy): domain Bacteria; phylum Pseudomonadota; class Gammaproteobacteria; order Steroidobacterales; family Steroidobacteraceae; genus 13-2-20CM-66-19. The sequence goes on from CAZLYG010000033.1 coordinate 7,783, forward strand.
AGCAGTCGCGGAACACGTCGCCGCCGCCAGATACCGTGGTGACCCAGCCGACCCATGGCCACGCCCCCGAGGATCAGGTCGGGACCTGTCGCCACGCCCGGGGCGAAACCTGCAACGGCGCTCGCCAGAGCATCGGGCGCTGCGAGGAAATCATCCGCATTGAGAAACAGAACGTATTCGCCTGTAGACGCGCGCAGCCCCTTGTTCATGGCGTCGAATATGCCCGTATCGGGCTCGTAGACACGGCGGAGCCGACTCGAGCGCCCTGCCCAACGATCGATGATTGCGCGCGTGGCGTCTTTCGAGCCGCCATCGACGCATATATGCTCGATCGCAAAACCGGCCTGCTGCAGCCAGACCGAGGCAATCGTGTCCTCGATGGTGGCTGCGGCATTGAGCGCCACGGTGACGACCGAGATCAACGGTTCGCAGGCACTCAAGCTTTTCGCGGCGAGCTCGGTTTCAGACATCGACGAAAGCTCCAATCGGCACGCGGCCCGCGTGTGACTCTCCAATGTGCGCCAGGTCACACTATGGGGGTCGCCACGACGTGCGGCTCATCACGCCCGCCGCGGTTGCGAGTCCAACATAATCTCACGCAAAGTGCCTGGAAAGCGTGACGTCGTAACAGGAGTGCAAGAGCAGTGCTGACCAACTCGCCCGTCGTGCGATCCGCCGGCGCGCGCACCCTGTTCCTGCTATCGGCCGCCTGCACGGTGGCGATCCTCCTCTGGATCCACCACCTGCGCAGGGTCGGCGGCCCCGGCCTCACCCCCATATTTTTCATCCTGTTCGCATTCGATGACTACGGGGCCACAGTCGTGGCGCTGCTGATTCTCATCGTCGCCGCTTTCATGCCCGCGCAATCCCCTATCAGAGGCATCTTCCGCTGGGCCGGCGCACACCCCGGTGCCGTCGCAACCGCAAGCCTGCTGGTGCTGTGCGTGGGCGCGCTGATCGTCTACCACAATCACCCGCTCTGCATGGACGAGTATGCGGCTTATTTCCAGAGTCGCATTTTCGCCTCCGGCCACATCCTGGGTCGCTTCCCCCAGGCGCAGATGGACTGGCTGATCCCGAAGCCGTTCCAGAATTATTTCCTGAGCGTTTCGCCGGCCAGCGGCGAGGTCGCCTCCTCCTATTGGCCCGCGCATGCGCTGCTGATGACTCCGTTCACGCTGCTGGGCATTCCGTGGGCGTGCAACCCCGTCTTGTCGGCACTCACGCTGCTCGTCATCCATCGACTCGCGCTGTACATATTCGCCGATACTGAGGCCGCCGGGTTCGCGCTGCTGGTGACCGCCGCCTCACCGGTATTCTTCGGCATCGGCATTTCCTACTACTCGATGGCGGCCCATCTGCTGGCCAACTCCGTGTTTGCCCTGCTGCTGGTGCGACCGACGGTCGCGAAGGCCTGCGTGGCCGGAGTCGTCGGCTCGGTGGCTCTCACATTGCACAATCCCGTGCCCCACCTGCTATTTGCGGGTCCGTGGATCATCTGGGTGGCGACCCGACCGCGCGGCACGCGCCTGCTCGCCTCTCTTTGCCTGGGCTATCTGCCCTTGTGTGCGCTGCTGGGTATCGGTTGGTTCGAGCTCACCAACCACATGCGTGCCGCCGGGGCGGCGGCGCCGCCGGCCAATTTTGCCGCGGTGTTTCGTCTGGAGGCCCTGCTCTCAGTGTTTAAATTGCCCACCGCCACCGTGCTGTTCGCGCGGGCGATCGGCGTGGCGAAGATATGGGTCTGGGCTGTGCCCGGCGTGCTGCTGCTCGCCTGCTACGGGGCCTATCGCGAACGCCGCAACAGCATCTGCCTCATGCTGAGCGCTTCCGCGCTCATTACGCTGATCGGTTACGCATTCTTCCCCCCCGACCAAGGCCATGGCTGGGGCTACCGCTACTTCCACTCCGCATGGATGACGTTGCCCCTTCTGGCTACCGCTGCACTGTTTCGAACGGCGGGCGACTCCGAGCCCACCGCCTCAACATCTGCATCCACTGCGCCCAGCGCATTTGCCGATCCGCAGACCCGCGGCTTCATAACAGCCTGTGTCGTCCTGACGCTCGTATTTGGGACCGCGTTCCGGGCGTGGCAGATGCAAGACTTCCTCGCCGCCGATCTCGCGCAGCGGCCCCACTACACCGGGAGCGAGCCGCGAGTGGTCATCCTCGATCCCGAATTCACTTTCTACGGGGCCGACCTCGTCCAGAACGACCCGTTTCTGCGGG
>CAZLYG010000033.1:10021-19622 GCA_964563075.1 uncultured Steroidobacteraceae bacterium
AGATCGTCATGATCACCCACAGCCCGGCAGAGGATCAGAGGATGATGGCACAGCAGTATCCCGGGTATCACAAGGTGTACGCCGACCGCTACGGCGCGGTCTGGTCGGCTGCCCCCACGCCGCCCCCCCGGGCTTCCAGATAGTCAGTCCGGCTCGCCCGATCTGCCCCTGTTGCATGAACACAGTCTCGGGAATGCAAGCACTGCCGGCTTTCGCAGCAGAGCGAACCGCCGCACACACTCTGCGACCTGCGGCCGTTCTCGGCTTGTTCCTGTGCATCGCTGCTTTCTGGATGCTGCAGCTCCCTTATGAGGGAATCGTTCACGATTCGCTCCTGTACGCGTTTGAAGCCCTGGCGCGGTTGCACCCGCAATCGCTCGGGCATGACCTCTGGCTGAGTGTCGGCGTACAGGACCGATACAGCATCTTCAGCCCGCTCGCCGCGGCCCTGGTCGGCACCATCGGTCTGGAGCGGGCTGCGCAAGTCATCACGCTGGTCGCGCAGCTGGCGTTCTTCGGGACGGCCTGGCTGTTCGTGCGACGTTTGATGCCCCTGAACCTTGCAGTCCTGTCGCTTGGCCTGCTGGTAATACTGCCCGCGTTCTATGGCGACGGGCACGTTTTTTCGTATATCGAGCCGTTCATGACGCCGCGCCTTCCGGCCGAGGTATTCGCGCTTGCATCCCTGACGGGCGCGCTCTGCCGGCGTTACATTCTCAGCGGCATTCTCCTGGTGCTTGCTCTTCTGTTGCATCCGCTGATGGCCATGGCCACCCTGGTGCTGCTGTTCATGCTGTTTGTTCGCGAGCGACGGCCCGGGCTCGCCATCGGGCTTGCAGCCTCAGGGTTTGCGCTGCTCGTTGGACTCGCATTGCTCGCACCTTTCGGCCCCATCGCGCGCTTCAGCACCGAGTGGTGGCTCTTGCTGTACTCACGCGGAGAGTATCTGTTCCCATCGCGCTGGCAATGGCTCGACTGGGCGCACGTGACTATCCCGTTAGCAACCCTCGCAACCGGCACCCTGACAGTACGTCAACCGTTCCTGCGCTGCCTTTGCCGCGCCACTCTGTTCACGGGCATTGGAGGCGTGGCGCTTGCGTGGATCGGCGGGGACCTGCTGCATATTGAGCTCATCGTTCAGGGCCAACCCTGGCGCTGGCTGTGGCTGTCGAACGCCATCGCGGTCATGATGATCCCCGTCATTGCGCAAGATTGCTGGCGTGCCGGTGAGTCCTCTCGCATGACAGTTGTGCTGCTCGCCGCAGCGTGGGTATGCATCGATGAAAGCTACGGGCCGCTGATCGGGTTGCTGATGATCGCGGCCGCAGCGGCGGCCCCTCGCTTGAAGGATGCGCGACAAACGCGCCTGCTGCTGTACGTCTCCCTCCTGATCCTCGCGATCGGGCTGCTCGCGCTGAGCGGGTTCATCATGAGCGCGATGCGTAATGTGGCGAGGATTGCCCCGGATCCGGCCGTCTACGTTTCGAGCTACCTGCTCGCTCTGCGTCACTGGAAGCCTTTGGGAAGCGGAGGGATCGTGCCAGCCGCCGTGCTGATTCTGGCGTGGCTCCTGGTGCGTCGGCGCGGACAAGCAGGTGCGGCGATCGCAGTGCTCGTGCTCGGCTGTGCTCTGTGCGCCGCCTGCGCACAGTTCGCGTGGAACTCCTGGACGCGAGTGGATTATCCCGAGAGGCTGCATGCCAGCTTCGAGCCCTGGCGCGCAGTCATCCCGACCACCCAGCAAGTTCTCTGGCCGGCGCCTTCATCCTTTCCGGTGTGGTATCTGCTGGAGCGTCCGAGCTACTGGTCGCGCTCGCAGATGGCCGCCTCGGTGTACTCCGAAAAGCTGGCGCGCACCCTCCAGCTGCGGGAGCAGATTCTCGAGGGCATCCAGATGAGTGGCAATCCGGGCCGGGACCTGGGCGCCCTCTGCAGGGACAATCCGGCGCTGGGATTCTACGTGGCTCCGATAGACATGGGGCCCACGCCATTTCCCGTCATCGTCATAGAAAACCACGTGGGCGCAGGAACCGTGCGACTATATCGGTGCGCCGATCACCGCTGAGACACGACTGTGGATTGCGCAGCCAGCAACGCTACGGGCGACAACCTGAGCTCCTCGCGATCCAAAGAGGGTACGCTACGGATCGAATCCGCTGTCGGACTCATGTTGTGCGTCGCTGCCTTCTGGTTGGCGCAGCATCGTTACGCCGGCCTGGTCAACGATGCAACGCTCTACGCGCTCGGAGCGCTGGCGTGGCTGCATCCTGAATCCCTGGGCCACGATATCTTCCTTGGTCCGGGGTCACAGAATCACTACACGCTGTTCAGCCCCCTCGCTGCTCTGCTGACGAGCCGCATCGGCATCGCGCATGCCGCGGCTTGGATAACTTTCGCGGGCCAACTCGCCTTCATCGCCGCCGGATGGTCGTTGGCGCGGCGGCTGATGACCCCTGGCTTTGCGGTGCTGGCTATCGCGCTGCTGGTAGTGTTGCCGGATACGTACGGTGCACGTCACATCTTTTACGCGGCCGAGTCGGTAATGACGGCCCGGCTGCCTGCGGATGCACTCGTCCTGGCTGCCCTGTCAGCGGGTCTCGCTGGCCGCTATGCGCTCAGCGCGCTCTGCCTGGTGGCGGCAGCTCTGCTCCATCCACTCATGGCCGCAGCGGGAGTGATCCTGCTGCTGATGCTGTGGGTGGGCGGGCGGCGTCTTTGGCTGACGGCGTCGCTGGGCGGCGTCGCTCTGGCAATGCTGTGGCTCTTGACGCGGACTATGCCCCACGGCCCAGTGAGTCAGGCTGACACCGTCTGGTTGGGAGTTTTGCGCTCACGGCTGTCTTACGAGTTTCCGTCGGCATGGTCGATTCCCGATTGGGGACACGCGCTGGTGCCACTTGCCACACTAGCCGTTGGGTCGCTAGTGATCGACTACGGGCGGGCACGTGACGTTTGCCGTGCCGCCCTGGCCACGGGGATCTGCGGCCTCTGTCTGGCACTCGTCGGCTCGGACCTGCTCCACATCGTCCTCATCATGCAGGGCCAGCCTTGGCGCTGGCTGTGGATCGCCAACACACTGGCGCTGCTCCTGATCCCGGCCATCGCGCACAGCTGTGTGCGCGCCGGTCCGGCTTCCCAGGGGGCGCTGCTGCTGCTGGCAGCAGGTTGGATTGGAATCGATACGCCGTCGGTCGCCGGATTCGCCTTGCTCGCAGTTCCGATCGTGGCGCTCAGGGGTCGCATGGAGACACGGCTGGTGCTCTATTCGGCCGCGCTGCTGTTGGCGCTGTCGCTCGCACAATTCACGACATCGCTCGTGACCGACGTAGAGGGTGCGGCGGCTCTCGGCCACGGCGCAGGGATCGAGGCGGACCAGCTCGACGCCTGGGTACACGGGGGCGTGCTGCCCGCAGCCCTCTTCTTCCTGCTGTGGTGGTTGGCCACTCGCTCGAGAAGCCTGGCCAGCTCAGCCCCTGCGCTGATCGCTGGCGTTGCGCTGTGCGCCGCCTTCGCACCTTTCAGCTGGCACGCCTGGACCGATGCGGCACAGTGGGAATCCTGGCGCGAGCGCTTCGCTGCCTGGCGCAGCGAGATGCCCCCTGACGCACAGGTACTCGTTGCCGGCGTGCCGGACATTCCCTGGTTCGTGCTGGGACGACCCAGCTACTGGTCGCTGCGCCAGATGGCTGGCATGGTGTTCTCCCGGCCGATCGCGATGGAGTTGCTCGAGCGCGAGAAGCGAGTTCAGGGGTATCTGACCCCGTCACACCCCCGGCACGATCTGACCTCCCTGTGCGCCGCGAACCCTTCGCTCGCTTATTTCATCTCCCCGACCGATCTGGGTCAGACGCGTTTCGCACCGGTCATCATCGGCCCAGCTGGGATTCCGGGCAGCCGTCTGCGGCTTTATCGCTGCGCCGACTTCCGCCGCTGAGCAGCTGCCGACCTGTCGCTGGCCAACAACAAATGTGCGCCAAGTCCAGCCCGGTGCTGGCGCGGATGGGCTAGGATGTCAAGCACCGCTTCTCGCTCATGCGGCAGCGAAATCCATGCGCAATTCGATACTCGAGCTCCTGTCGTACGCCGCAGCCTCGGCCGCCGCTCTGGCAGTCGACGTCAGCGTGCTCGCCCTGCTGGTGGGCCAGGGGGGCTGGGGATATCTGCCGGCGGCCTGCGTGTCCTTCATTGCGGGCGGCGTCTTTCTGTATTTCATCTCCATCCGCTTCGTGTTCCGCTTCCGGCGGATCACCCACCGTGCCCTGGAGCTGCCATTGTTCGTTGCTCTGGGCCTGGCGGGACTGGTCGTCAACACCGCCGTCATGTTCGTTGCCATCGAGAGCGCACACCTGCACTACCTGCTCGCCAAGGGCGTGGCCGCCGGGTGCACGTTCGCGACCAACTTTGTGCTGCGACGACGCCTCATGTTCGCGCGCCTGGCGCACGCACATTGATCGAGCATCTCACCGACCTCGCAAGATAATCGAGCATGCCGCCGCTGGAAATCGCAGCACCTGCACGGGCCACCGCACTCGAGAACGCACAACCGTCTCACCGGTCAATCCTCGCGGTGGGCCTATTTGCGCTCGCATTCTGGATGCTGCAGGACCCCTACGACGGCCTCATCCACGATGGCGTGCTGTATGCGTTCTCGGCGCTGGCTCGCTTGCACCCGGGGTCTCTCGGGCATGACGTCATGCTCACCCTGGGCACTCAGGACAAATACACGGTTTTCAGCCCGATCGCAGCGGCGGTGTTAGCCACGTTCGGGCTGGAGCACGGTGCGGCGTTGCTGACCTGCGTGATGTTTGCCGCATTCCTTACCTGTTGTTGGGTGCTGGCCCGCCGCGTCATGTCGGTCGAGCTGGCAGTGCTGGCCCTCGGCCTCATCATCGTACTGCCGTCCGAATACGGTTCCGGATACCTGTTCGCGTATGTGGAGCCGTTCATGACGCCTCGACCCGCCGCCGAGGCGATGGTCCTGGCAGCGATTGCTGCGGCGCTCGGCGGACGGTACGCGCTTTGCGCAATCTGCATGCTCGGCGGCCTCCTTTTGCACGGCATCATGGCAGCGGCGGGGATCGCTTTCCTCATCGTGATGTATCTCGGGCTGCGGCGGCCGTTGCTGACGCTAGCGCTGGCTCTATGCGGCTTCGCAGCACTCACGGTTGCGGCCTTTGTCGTGCCTTTTGGGCCGCTCTCACGCCTCGACCCGTGGTGGCTGAACGTCCTGCGCACCAGACTCTCCTACTTGTTTCCCAGCCTTTGGCACTGGAAGGACTGGTCGCATGCCGCGATCCCCTTCGCGGTGCTCGCGGTGGGCATGATCGCGTCGCGTGAACAACCCCTGATGAGGCGAGTATGCACGGCGGCCGCCATCACCGGCTTCGCCGGCACCGTCCTCTCCACCGTGGGTTCAGACCTGCTGCATATAACAGTGATTGCGCAGGCGCAGACGTGGCGCTGGCTGTGGCTGACGAATGCGCTGGCCGTACTGCTGCTCGTACCGATCGGGGCGAGCTGCTGGAAGAGCGGGTATGCGGGCCGCACTACGCTGATCCTGCTGGCTGCGGGGTGGGTTGCTATCGATGAGCCGTTCGCGGTGCTCCCCGCATCGCTGGCTGTCCTGAGCGCGGCCGCGGGTGCCCGTATCCGGCAGGAGCAGACGGCGCGGCTGATCTTCCTGGGCGCCTGCGCAATTTTGTTGCTCAGCTTCGTGGCCTTCTGCGGCTCGGTTCTCGCGGTGACCGCGCAACTGCACAAGATACCCCCCGACAGCACGCTCTACACGTCACCTTTCCTGCTTGCGTTGCGGCCCGTGCGCGCTTGGGCTTCCGGAGGCGTGCTCACCGCGGCCGTCCTGATCGGCGTCTCCTGGCTGAGCTACCGCAGCAGCTCCCCGGCAAGCACGATCGCGTTGTCGGTCGTGGGCGCCGTGTTGTGCCTGGCAGTCTTACCGCTGGCATGGCACGCCTGGTCGCGCGTCACGTTTACCGAGTCGGTCCGTAACGACTTTGCCGGCTGGCGCGCGCAGATGCCCGAAGATGCACAGGTGCTATGGGTCGACAGCACGACCGCTCCCTGGTTTGCGCTGGGACGTCCCAGCTACTGGTCCTTACAACAGATGGCGGGACTGGTGTTCTCCAGACCCCTGACGGCCGAACTGGATCGGCGCGAGAAGCTGTTGACTCGTCCACGCACTCGAGCGGAAAGCTCGGTTCCCGTACTCGATTACACGTGCACGATCAATCCTGCGCTCGACTATGTCGTGTCGCCTCGCGACCTCGGCCGGACGCCCTTCGCCCCCGTAAGCATCGACACGGATTCCACGAAATATCGGCTGCTGCTGTACCGCTGTGCGGATCATCGCCGTTGACATCGATGCGTAAAGTTGCACTGATTGTCGGAGCCGGCCCAGCGGGATTGACCGCGGCCTACGAACTGCTCCAACGCTCTGAGGTCGCTCCGATCGTCATCGATGCCGACACTCAGGTGGGCGGCATTTCCAAGACGATTGTCTATCGGGGCAATCGCATAGATCTCGGCGGCCATCGCTTCTTCTCCAAGTCGGACTGGGTGATGCAGTGGTGGCAGGCGATGCTGCCCGTGGCGCATGCTTCTGGGCTCGCCACAACTCTGGCTTACCAGGGAGCGCGCGTCCCGTTCACGCCGGAGTCCGTTGCCGGCGGCGCGGATGAGCGCGTACTCCTGGTACGCCAGCGCTTATCGCGCATCTTCTACCGGCGCCGCTTCTTCGACTATCCGCTGAAGCTCAACGCCGCCACGCTCAGCAATCTTGGAATCGCCTACAGCACGGCCATCGGAATGAGCTACCTGCGGGCGCGCCTCGCGCCGCGCTCCCCGGAAGTGACGCTGGAGGATTTCCTTTTCAACCGCTTCGGCGAGCGCCTGTACCGCACCTTCTTCAAGGATTACACGGAGAAGGTCTGGGGCGTGCCCTGCTCGCAGATCTCCGCCGAATGGGGCGCGCAGCGCATCAAAGGCCTGTCGGTGAGCAAGGCGATCGGTCATGCGCTGACGCGGCCGTTCCGCGCCCGCGGCGATACCAGTCAGAAGGGTGTTGAAACCAGCCTGATCGAGCGCTTCCTCTACCCCCGCCTGGGGCCGGGACAAATGTGGGAAACCGTCGCCGAGCGGGTTGCTCTCGCCGGGGGCGAGATCCATCTCCAGCACCGGGTGGTGGGCATCGCCCGAGAAGGTCAGCGAATAGTTGCGGCCGATGTGCGTGATGAGAGCTCCGGGTCGGTGCGGCGCATTCCGTGCGACTATCTGGTCTCGACGATGCCCATCAAGGAACTCTGCGGGCTGTTGGGCCCCGAGGACAGTGAAGTCGCGCGCATTGCCACCGCGCTACCCTACCGCGACTTCATGACCGCGGGATTGCTTGTGCGACGCATGCTGCAGACCGGCGGCGAGCAGGCTCGAACGCAGACCAACGGCATGCCCCCGGACAATTGGATCTACGTCCAGGAATCGGACGTCAAGCTCGGTCGCCTGCAAATTTTCAACAACTGGAGTCCGGCGCTGGTAGCGGATCCGGCCACCATCTGGCTGGGGCTGGAATACTTCTGCGCCGAGGGCGATGAGCTGTGGTCGACCCCGGACGCGCGCTTCGTGGATTTCGCGGCCCGGGAGCTGGCCAAGATCGGTCTGATCGACCGCGCCGACGTGCTGGACGGGACGGTCGTACGTGTGCCGAAGGCCTATCCGGCTTATTTCGGCGAGTACCGCGGCATCGGCCAGGTGCGCGCGTTTCTCGATCGGTTCGGCAACCTGTTCCCCATCGGCCGCAACGGCATGCATCGCTACAACAACCAGGATCACTCGATGCTCGCGGCGAAAGCGGCCGTTGATGCCATCGTCTCCGGCGACAGCGACAAGCGCGCCCTTTGGGCGGTGAACGTGGAAGACGAATACCACGAGGAAGCCGGCCGGAGACCCCTGGATCAGAGGGCCGCGTAGCGGCTCTGCAACGAGTGACGCTGCGCGGCACTTTGTGACCTTCGACGCCGCCCCACGTCGTCACCTGCTGACGCGATTAAGTCAATGATCAGCGTTAAATAGCGAAATTATTGTTTTCAAATTCAGCAGCTTACACAAAACCCAAAGCGTGGCATGTGCCTTGCAATTCCCCCAGCAGCGGGCGCGCGCGGATACCCGTGCATCCCGGTTAGAGGTTTGTGATCGGTTTCCATCTCTAGGAGAGTCTCCAAATGAAGTCTGTGCAAAAGGGTTTCACCCTCATCGAGTTGATGATCGTCGTGGCGATCATCGGCATCCTCGCCGCGATCGCGATCCCGGCCTACCAGGACTACACGATCCGCGCGCAGGTCACTGAAGGCCTGAATCTGGCCTCCGCCGTCAAGGCGGGTGTGTCCGAGGCGTTTGCGAACACGGGCTCCTGGCCCGCCACCAACTCGGATCTGGGCATCACCTCCCCCCCGAGCGGCAAGTACGTGACCTCGGTCAACGTCGCCGTCGGCACGATTCAGATCAAGTACGGCGACCAGGCCAACCAGAACATCAATGGTCAGGAGCTGGATCTCGTCCCGAAGACCAGCCCGAACGGCGACGTGATCTGGAACTGCGGCAAGCACACCATCGTCGGTAGCGATCCGACCTCTGGTGCCGCGACGGCCGATGCCACAACGGTGACCTCGAAGTACCTGCCCCAGAACTGCCGTTGAGCGAAGAGATCGCTGCGCAACGAATGCGCGGCCGGTCGATACCGGAAGCCCCGCCCCGCCAGGTGCGGGGCTTCCTCTTTTGGGAGGCGAATCACGCAGCCGCCCGCCCCCGCTGTGAGAGCATTCGCAAAGATTTGACAATTGCCCCAGCCCCGGTCTCCGGTAGACTAAGGGCCAAATATCCGGGTGGGTCGGTCGCAAGCACAAGTCCATGAATGACAACGCTTCATTAGCGCTCGGTGGCGCTCGCTCCGGCCTGGGGGGCCTGCCGCAGCGGCTCGTCCAGGACGGGGTCGTCGAAGAGGCCGCGATGCTCGAGGCAATGAACGTTGCCCGCGAGCGCAAGACCAGCATCGTCACGCAGCTCGTCACGAGCGGTGTGGCCAATGCGCGCGATATTGCCGTGGCTGCGTCTACCGAATTCGGTGTGCCGCTGTTCGACCTGGATGCCGTCGCGCTGGACCTCGAGACCGTGCGGCTCGTCAATGACAAGCTGCTGGCGAAGCACCGCGTGCTCCCCGTGTTCCGGCGCGGCAAGCGCCTGTTTCTGGCGGTCGCCGATCCCACCAACCTGCACGCGATCGATGAGATCAAGTTCCAGACGAGCCTCGGCATCGAGGCCATCGTCGTCGAGGACGACAAGCTCCAGAAGGCCATCGACAAGGCCATCGAGCAGGTCGACAACCAGATGTCCGCCCTCACCGATGAGGAGGGGATGGACCTGGAATCGCTGGAGACCGTCGGCGGCGAGGACGAGCTGGACGACAAGATCACCCGCGATGACGTCGAGGACGCTCCGATCGTCCGCTTCGTCAACAAGGTGATGCTGGATGCCATCCGCCGCGGCGCCTCGGACATCAATATCGAGCCCTACGAGAAGATCTACCGCGTACGGC
>CAZLYG010000034.1:0-10769 GCA_964563075.1 uncultured Steroidobacteraceae bacterium
TTTCAGACGCGCCAGGAATTCCGGCGGCGGCCGTACGCGCATGCGATGCAGGAAGTCGTCGTCATTCATGGGGAAGGCCATCCCGCGGCGCGCCTTCGGCAACGTGCCAGCGCGCCCGCAAGCTCTGGACGGTGCGGTGAAGAATCGTACCGACGTTGGATTCGCTGATGCCGGTGAGCCGCGCGATCAGCCGGTTGTTGAGTGCCGCACCGAACTTGAGCGCGATGAGCTCTCGCTCCCGGTCAGGCAGATCCGCTGTCAGGAGTGCGAGTCGTGCCAGATCGGAATCGCGCTCGGCGTCCCCCTCCGGGGTGCCCTCGGCAGCCACTGTAGCCGCCGCATCGATGGGCAGGTGAGCCACCCGCCGATAGTCCAGCGCGATGTTGTGCGCAATCTTGAAGAGCCAGGTGGAGAAGCCGGCGAGATCGCTGCGATAGCGGGCACGCGAGCGCCACGCCTTCTCGAACGTGCGCGAGGTCAGATCCTCGACGTCCGTGGCCGTGCCGAGCCGGAAACGAAAGTAGTTGTAGATCCGCGGCGCCAGATCGGCATACAGAGCGTCCCAGTCGAGCTCGCCTGCCGTGCGCGTCGATACCTGCACCGCCACCCTCTGCGCCATGCAGTTATATACCGGCGCGCTCGGCTACTATCACATTGCCGTGGCGGCTTGAACTTAACCAATTGATTTTGGCGGCACATCGCCAGGTCGGCGCCCATGGCGCCCATTTTGTACAGATATCTTCACATTGGGTCTTGACACCACTTGTGCGATCGTCCTACTGACGGTCGCGAGCGAGGGGGGCGCCCGTTTTTGCCCGCAGGGCATCTATACTCGGCCATTGCCAATCTGGCACCCGTATTACCCGGTATCACCTGGATTGATGAGGAGTGGGGCGATGAACGTTGCGCAAGTCACCGCGGAAATCATGAAACGTGAGGGTACGGAGTATCTCCTCGCTTATCCTCTGAACCCCCTGACCGAGTCATGCGCCGCAGCGGGCATCCGTCCCATCATCGTCAGGCAGGAGCGGGTCGGCGCGCACATGGCCGACTGCATCAGCCGCATGAGCTCCGGTGACAAAGTCGGCGTGTTCTGCTGCCAGGCGGGCCCGGGAACGGAGAACGCTTTCGGCTCCATCGCGCAGGCCTGGTCCGAGGGCGTGCCCCTGATTTTCATGCCCGGTGCTTCCTCCCGTAACCAGGCGTGGCTCAAGCCCACATTCAATGCCGTCCTCAACTACCAGCACATCACCAAGCACGCCGAGCAGATCAATACTCCGGAGATGATCATTCCAGCGCTGCGCCGCGCATTCACGTTCGCGCGCAATGGGCGCCCGGGACCGGTGCTCCTCGAATTCCCGGGTGACATGTGGAATGTCGAGGTTCCCGGCACGGCTACGGAGGTCAACTACAAGCCGGTGCGGCGCATTCTCTCCGCGCCGAGCCATGCGGACGTCGACGCCGCCGCGGAAGTGCTGATCAATGCCAAGCGCCCGATGATCTACGTCGGCCAGGGTGTGCACTACGGCAAGGCGTGGCCGGAGCTGATGCAGGTTGCGGAGCTGCTCGAGGCGCCCGTCACGACCAGCCTCGAAGGCAAGAGCGCGTTCCCCGAGACTCACCCCTTGTCGATGGGCTCGGGCGGCGTCTCGATGCCCAGAGCCGATTTCCAACACGTGCAGGACTCGGACGTGGTGTTCGGAGCCGGTGCCAGCTTCACCGCCACCGGCTTCGGCATCCGCTTCCCGATGAAGCAGAAGGACAAGATCTACGTTCACCAGACGATCGATCCGCACGACATCAACAAGAACATCCCGACGGACTATCCGATCGTCGGGGACTCCAAGCTCGCACTGGGAATGCTGCATGCGGCGCTCAAGGAGCGCCTGAAGAAGCCGCGCGGCCTGACGGCGCAGGTGAACAAGCGCATCCGCGAGTTGAACGACCCGTGGATGGCCGAGTGGATGCCGCGGCTGACGAGCGACGCCAAGCCGCTGTCGCCCTATCGGGTGATCCACGACCTGATGAGCGCGGCTGACGTCCCCAACACGATCATCACCCACGATGCCGGCAGCCCGCGCGATGAGCTGTCGCCGTTCTGGAAACCCGTCACGCCGCTCAGCTACATCGGCTGGGGCAAATCGACGCAGCTCGGCTACGGCCTGGGGCTGGCGATGGGCGCGAAGCTCGCCCACCCGGAGAAGCTGTGCGTCAACATGTGGGGTGATGCGGCCATCGGCATGACCGGCATGGACTTCGAGACGGCGGTGCGCAACCAGATCCCGATCCTGTCGATCCTCTTCAACAACCACGCGATGGCGATGGAGTTCAAGGCGATGGCGGTGTCGCGGGCGAAGTACCACTCCACCGATATCTCGGGCAACTACTCCGACTGGGCGAAGGCACTCGGCGGCTACAGCGAGCGGGTTACCGATGCGGACCAGATCATGCACGCCCTGAAGAACGGCATCGCGGCGACCAAGGAAGGCCGGCCAGCCCTGCTGGAATTCATGACCACGCAGGACAAGGTGTACTCGACCTTCGAAGTCGGCTATCAGGGATAAGGCGGACCGTAACGGCCGTGCGTACCTGTCAGGGGCGCACGGCCGTTTTTCGTTTCAGCGAGCCTCGCCGCTGAACGTACGCAAGGCCGGATTGGTGTGGTCGGGCATGGCCAGCGCGGCCTGCACCCCCGGACGGGCGCGCACCCGCCCGAGCCACTCCACCAGGCGCGGCGCGCGCGTTTCCACCTTCATCTCGGGGAACATGCGCTGCAGACCCACGCCGCACATGGCGAAGAAATTGATGTCGGCGAGGGTGAACTGCTGACCGGCCAGGTAAGGGGTGCTCGCGAGCTGCTGCTCGACCTTGTCGATGGCGACTTCGATCTTGCGCGTGGCGTTGGCGAGATCCGCGGGACTGAAACCCGAGCGGGCCGTCTTCCACTTCTCCCGCTGCTCGTACAGCGGAATGCGCGCCACCAGCTTCTCGAATTCCCCTGCCTCGATGGAGCGGGCGATGATCCCCACCATCCGATGCCAGCCGTGCATCGAGACGTAGTTCATCACGTGCTCATCCACGAACTTGTTCCAGAAGCGCATCCTGGCCTTGCCCAAAGGGTCGGCCGGCCGCAACGCCGGCGCGTCCGCAAACGCGTCCTCGAGGTATTCGTTGATCACCGTGGTGTGGGTGATGATGTTGCCGTCATGATCCAGCACGGGCACCTGGCCCTCCGGATTGATGGCGACGAACCACGGCTCGTGCTGCTCGAACTTGTGCAGGTCGACGTAGATGCTCTCGAACGCGAGCCCCTTCTCCTTCAGTGGTATGAGCGACTTGAGGGAATTCGCCAGGGGCTCGGCGTGATATAGCTTCAACATAACGACACCTTCGGACGATCAGGTCGGGGTCATGTCGACGACGCACACGACGCCGCCCACCTCCACGGTCTGTCCAGCGGGCACGGCGACTTCCAGCAGCTTGCCGGCACCGGGTGCGGTGACCTCCTGGGTGACCTTCTCGGTCTCGATCTCATAGAGCACATCCCCGGCTGCAAAGGAATCGCCGGGACTCTTGTGCCATTTGGCAATGGTCGCTTCCTGCATGCTCATGCCGACCTTGGCCAACTTCAGGCTGATACGCATGATGGGGGTGCCCGCTCACGCGGCCTTCGAGCGCAGCAGGTCAGCCGCAACACCGGCGATCCGCTCATCGCTGGGGATCATCAGCCGCTCGGAGTTCGGCGCATACGGCATGCAGACATTCGGCACCGTCACGCGCTTGACGGGTGCCTTGAGGGCGGAGAAACCGGTATCCGCCAGCACGGCGGCAATGTGGCTCGCCACGCTGCAGCGGTCGCGCGCCTCATCGACTATGACGACCCGGCCGGTCTTGCGGACCGAGCGCAGCAGACCCTCTTCGTCCATCGGCACGATCGTGCGCGGGTCGACGACTTCGGCTTCGATGCCCTGGGCCTGCAGCTTCCCCGCGGCGCTCAGGGCCGGCTTGAGCATCGAGCCGAGCGCGATGATGGTCACGTCCTTGCCTTCGCGGGCCACAGCGGCCTTGCCAAACGGGATGGTGTAGTCGCCGTCCGGCACCTCGCCCTGCTCGCCACCGCGGCCAAGCGCCTCCAGGAAGAAGGTGGGATTGTTGCCCCGAATGGCGGTCTTCAACAGCCCCTTGGCGTCTGCCGGGGTTGCCGGCATCACGACGTTGACGCCACCGAGGTTGACCAGCGCCGGGTACCCGCTGTCGGAATGCTGCGCAGCGTTAGAACCGCCGCCGCCGTACGCGGCGATGATAGTGATGGGCATTGTCGCCTGACCACCCGTCATCAGACGCAACTTCGCCATCTGATTGGCGATGGCATCGAAGCCAGTGTAGATGAAGTTGGAGAACATCATGTGCAGGATCACGCGGTAGCCCGCTGCGGAGGCACCCACCGCCATGCCGGTGAGCGTCGCTTCGCAGATCGGCGTATTGCGGATGCGGTCGCGCCCGAACTTGTCGAGCAGCCCGCGCGCATCGCCCATGATCGCCAGCTCGACGTCCTCGCCGAACAGAATGACTTTCGGATCGCGGGCCATCTCCTCGTGGAGGGCCTCGTTGATCGCCTGGATATAACGTTTGCGTGCCATGTGTTCTTACGGGCTTCGCCCGACCTCCTCAGCCGGTTCGCAAAGCCGAACCGGCTCCATATAGCCAAGAGCCGTGCTCTCCCCGGTTGATTTTCACGCTCGGCGTTCCACGAACATCAGCTCGAAGGGCAGCTCGGGATCCGCCGGTTCGGACTCTTCGGCAAATTTCACCGCCGCCTCCACCTGCGCGGCGACCCGATCGCCGATCGCCTGCAGCTGCTGCGCGCTGGCGCGGCCGTCCTGCAGCAGCGTTTTCTTCAACCGCTCGAGGGGATCCTTGGCGATCCAGGCATCGATCTCGTTCTGCTCGCGATACTTGCCGCCGCCGAGCATCAGGGCCTCCGCTTCCAGATGCCCCTGGATGCGGTAGGTGTGCGCCTCGATGAACGCCGGACCCTCGCCACTGCGCGCGTGCGCGACCGCCTGCGCCGCCGCGTCCCACACGGCGAGAGCATCGTTGCCATCCACGACGTACGTCGGAATGCGGAATGCACGCGCGCGATCGACTATCTCACCGGAGGTGCACTGTGCTGCGGGCGTGAACTCGCTGAACTTGTTGTGCTCGCAGATGAATACCAGCGGCAGCTTCCACAGGCTGCTCACGTTGAGGCATTCCATGAAGACGCCCTGGTTGGAAGCGCCGTCGCCGAAGAAAGTCGCCGCGATCCGTTTGCCCTTGTCGAGCTTGGCGGCGAATGCGGCGCCCGTGGCGATGGCAAAGCCGCCGCCGACGATGCCGTTGGCGCCGAGGATTCCCTTGGAGAAATCCGCCACGTGCATCGAGCCGCCCATACCCTTGCAGATCCCCGTCCTCTTCGCCCAGATCTCGGCCATCATCGCCGCCGGATCCCCGCCCTTGGCCAGGAAGTGGCCGTGGCCGCGGTGGGTGCTGGTGATCCAGTCGGTCGGAGCGAGTTGTGCGCATACCGCGGCGGCAATGGCCTCCTGTCCGATGTAGAGGTGCACTGCGCCCGGCAGCTTGCCGGCGGCGTTGTCGGCTCGCAGGCGCTCTTCCATGCGCCGGATGAGCAGCATTCGCTCGTACAGCGCCAGCGCCTGGCCGGCATCGGGCGCAAACTTGAAACTGGTCATCGATCTACTCCGCGCGGGCAGTTGGATTATTTCGCCATGTTGATCACGCGCTGCTGCGTGAACTCTTCCAGCCCTTCCTGGCCCATCTCGATACCGAGACCGGACTGCTTGGCGCCGGCGAACGGAATGTCCGGTGGCAGCTCCAGATGCTTGTTCACCCACACCGTACCCGACTCGATGCGGCTCGCCACTTCGTAGGCCCGCTGTGGGTCGTTCGACCAGACGGTGGCGCCCAGGCCGTACTCGGTATCGTTGGCGCGTGCGATGGCATCGTCGAGATTCGAATAGCGCAGCACCGGCAGGATGGGCCCGAACTGCTCCTCGCGCACGAGAGCGGAACTGTCCGGAATATCCCGCACGATCGTCGGCCGCACGAAATAGCCGCGGCCCTTGGATACTTCGCCGCCCGCGACGATCTTGCCGTTGCGGCGCGCGTCCTCCAGATAGCCCTTCACCTTTTCGTACTGCATCTTGTTCTGGATGGGACCGAACTCGGTGCCCTCTTCCAGGCCGTTACCGACGATCGCCCGCTCGGCCAGCCGGCCGAGCTCGCTGCAGACCGCGTCGTACATCGAGTCCGGCACGTAGGCACGCTTGATCGCCAGGCAGATCTGCCCCGAATTGAGCATCGCGCCCATGAACAGCTTCGGCGCCACTTCCTTCGGATCCACATCATCGAGCACGATGGCAGCGTCGTTGCCGCCCAGCTCGAGTGTCACGTGCTTGAGCGTCGGAGCGATGCTTGCCAGCACTTTCCGACCGGTAGCCGTCGAGCCGGTGAAGGCGACCTTCGCGACGTCCGGGTGGCTCGTCAACGCGCTGCCGAGATCGTTCTGATCGACGATCACGTTAACCACGCCGGCGGGCAGAACCTCGGCACAGATCTCTCCGAAGCGCAGTGTCGTCAGGGGCGTTGTCGGCGCAGGCTTCACGACGACCGTGTTGCCGGCTACCAAGGCGGGCGGCACTTTGAGCATCAGCAGAATCACGGGGAAGTTCCAGGGCGTAATGGCTGCGACCACGCCCAGCGGCGAGCGCTGACGCACGATGCGTGCGGTGTCGGTCTCGCGCAGCAATTCGGGCTTCAGGTCCATGGCGGCGAAGGCGCGGATCATGGCGACTGCGCCGCCAATCTCGTGCATTGCTGCGGGCAGGGGCTTCCCCTGTTCCTGCGTCAGCAGACGCGCGAATTCCGCCATGCGGCTCTCGAGCGCGTCGGCAAGTTTGCCCACCAGCCGCCGGCGGTTCTCGATCGGCACGTTCTTCCAGCTGGCAAACGCGGTCTTTGCCGCGGCCACCGCCTGGTTCAACTGATTAAGATCCGCCCGCGGGCAGACCGCAACGATGTCCTCGGTGGCGGGGTTGATGACATTGAGCGTCGTGGCACCTGGGACCAGCTTGCCGTCAAGCAGCAGATAGAAGTCGTCTGTAGTCTGAGAGCGCAGTTCTGCGTTCATGACCGGGGCCTCGTGCACTGGAGCGGACTGTGGATGGTATTCCCGAAAGCGGCCCGAGGCCATAAGCTCGGCTCCAGAGACCGGCCGTCGGCCTCATCCGGTCGGGCATGCCCCAGGCTCCCCGCCGGGATGATTATCGAACGCGGCTCCACCCGGGCAGGTCAGCAGTCCTCCTCGACCGGCTGGCGCCTCAGAAACAACAGAGCGACAGCGGCGATCGCGGCCACCGCTGTCGCCGGGAGCAGGGCCTCGAGCACGCGGGCATCGCTCGCACCGCTGCTCAGTAACACACCGCCCAGATAGGGCCCCATCGTCGAGCCCAGACGCCCGGCAGCAACAGCGGCTCCCGTGCCCGTGCCGCGTATGGCGGTTGCGTAGTAGTCCGGCGCGAGGCCGTACAGGATGTATTGGGCGCCCAGCAGAAACGTCCCCACCAGCGCGGCCGCCGCTGCCGCGAGCGGCAGATCCCTGCCGATCTGCGCGATGAGAATGAGCGACAGGGCCAGTCCCGCATAACAGACGACCACCAGGGAGCGGCTGGGCCGACGCTGCATCCGCCAGCCCAGCAGCACCGAGCCGACGGCAGCCCCGACGTTGAACAGGACCTGGATGACCAGGGCGTCGGTCTTTGCAAAGCCCCTCGTACCCATCAGCACGGGCAGCCAGTTGAGCAGCAGGTAGACCATGAACGCCGTGAAGAAGTAGGACACCCACAGCAGCACCGTCGCAGCAGCGCGCCCTCCGCCGAACAGCGCCTCGAGGATCGGCGCACGGCCGCCGGCAGCGCCAGCCCGAGCTGCCCGGAAAAGCGGCGACTCCGGTAGCGCAAACGCAATGACGGGAGCCAGCAGCAGCGGAGCAATGCCGCCGACGTAGAACACCATGCGCCAATCGCCCTGTGTCCCGGCGAGAACCCCGATGAGGCTCGCGAGCGTGCCGCCGACCGGCATCCCCGCGATGGTGATCACAACGTTGAGGATGTTGTTGCGGCCGCCGGAAGCCTCCGCGGTCAACGCGATGAGGTTGGGCATCGCCCCGCCCAGACCCAGGCCGCAGAGCAGCCGTAGCACGAGCAGGCTGTCGAAGCTCTTCGCCCACGCCGTGCCGAGCTGAAAAGCCCCGAACACCGTCATGGACAACAGCAGCGCGAGCTTGCGCCCGCGCAGATCCGCAATGCGTCCGCCGATAAACGCACCGAACAACAGCCCCAGAGGACTGGCGGCAACCACCAGTCCCAGCTGCTGGCGCGTCAGGTGGAACTCCGGTCCGAGCGCCGGCGCCGCTATGCCCATCGACTGGAGGTCGATGCCCTCGATCAATGCTACGAGAAAGCACAGCGACAGCGTCGTGAATGCCCGCTGGGCACGCGCCAGCTGCAGTGTCGCGGTCACGCTCATGGAGTCATTCTGGCATGATGCGCTCCGTGCCACGGAGAAAAATGCCTTGAGCCAGCTCCTGCGGGTCGAGCAGCTGGTGGACGAGCAGTCCATCGGCCGCTTCAACGTGCAACTGCTCATCTGGTCGTTTCTGGCCATGTTCGCCGACGGCTACGATCTGAGCGCGATGCCCTTCGCCGCGCCCTCCATCGTGAGTGAATTGCACCCCTCGCCCACGCTCTGGGGAGTGGTGCTGAGCGCGAGCCTGTGGGGAGTTTTCTTCGGGGCGTTGCTGATGGGGTGGGTAGGCGACCGGTTCGGCCGGCGCACCGCCATCATCGCAGGCTGCATCCTCTACGGCGTCAGCACTCTTGCGATGATCTTCACCCACGAGCTGTGGCAGATGTTCGCCCTGCGGCTGATAACCGGGCTCGGCCTGGGGGGCCTCATGCCCAACACGATCGCGCTGAGCTCCGAGCTGTCGCCCAAGAGGTGGCGCGCGACACTGGTAGTGCTGATGTTCACCGGCATCACACTCGGAAGTGGCACACCCGGGCCCGTGGCCGCCTGGCTGGTGCCTGTGTACGGATGGCACGTGCTGTTCGTGATTGGCGGGCTCGTGCCGCTGCTCGTGGCCTGTTGCCTGCCCTTCGTCCTTCCGGAATCGATCAAGTTCCTGGCGTTGCATCCCGGTCGGCGAGCCGAGCTGCTGCAGACGGCGCGCCGCTTACGCCCGGAGCTGGCGATCGCCGACGACGCGCGCTTCGAGATGGCCAGCTCCGGTGAGGCGCAAGCCAACCCGGTGCAGATCTTCCGGGGCGGTCTCGCGGCCATCACACCTTTGCTATGGGTGTGTTTCGTGATGGTCCTGATGTCGAATTACTTCCTCAACAGCTGGATGCCGCTGCTGTTTCGGAGAGCCGGGCTGTCGGCCACAGCCGCCGATCTCACCAGCTCGCTGTATCACGTGGGCGGTACGCTCGGCGGTTTGCTTCTGAGTGTGCTCCTGGATCGGTTCGGATTCGTGGCCATCGCCGTTCTGCTAGTGATCGCGGTGCCTTCGATCGCGCTGATCGGTGCGCCCGGCATCTCCCTCGGAGCATTGGCGTTGTTCTCGACCGTGGCCGGCTTCGGCGTGCTCGGCGGTCAATTCGGCAACAATGCCTCCGCCGGCCTGCTGTATCCGACATCCGTGCGCTCCTCGGGAGTCGGCTGGGCGTTCGCGATCGGCCGCTTCGGCGGCATCGCCGGCCCGATCGTCGGGGGAATGCTGTTGCAGCGGCGCTGGGAGATGCCCGATCTGTTCAAGGCCGCGGCGCTGCCCATGGCCATCGGCGCCGTTGCGGCAATCGTGCTCGCCCGGTTGTGTTATGTGCGCTATGGCGGTCTGACGCTCGATGACACGCCGGTTTCCGCGGCCCCGGCAACACCGGGCCGCACGGCACCGAGCTTGAAGTAGTCGATGCGGCTCAGTACCGATCGCATCCTGACGACGCACGTTGGCAGCCTGCCACGCCCGCAGCAAGTCGTTGACCTGCTGATGGCCAAGGAGCAGGGGCAGCCCACGGATCGCGCACAGTTCCGGCAGACGATGGCCCGCGCGGTCGATGCTGTCGTCGGCCAGCAGGTTGCCATCGGACTGGACGTCGTCAGCGACGGCGAGACCAGCAAGATCAGCTACGCCACCTATATCAAGGACCGGCTGAGTGGCTTTGCCGGCGACCACCCACGGCAGATCGCCCTGGACCTGCAGGCATTTCCCGAGTTTCGCTCGCGCATGGCCGTGTTCGCGGGCAAGCAGTCTTTCAAGCGACAGGCCTGCGTCGGCCCGATCGCCGTGGTCGAGCGCCAATCGCTGCAGGACGATCTGCTCAATCTGCGCGCGGCCGTGCAGAAGCATGGCGCACACGAGGCGTTCATGAACGCTGCCTCACCCGGAGTCGTCGCGGCGTTCCAGCCCAACATGTACTACGCGACGCATGCTGACTACGTCGAGGCGATAGCCACGGCGATGCGCGAGGAATACGAGGCAATCGCCGCGGCAGGGTTCGTGCTCCAGATCGATTGCCCGGATCTGGCGATGGCCCGGCACACGGGCTTTCAGGACCTCTCCGAAGCAGAGTTCCTCAAACGCGCCGAGCATCACGTCGAAGCTCTCAACGAGGCACTCCGCAACGTGCCGGCCGCCTCGCTGCGGATGCATC
>CAZLYG010000034.1:10779-19221 GCA_964563075.1 uncultured Steroidobacteraceae bacterium
CGCGATCGATGGCCTGCCGGCCGACCGCATGCGGCTGCACATCTGCTGGGGCAACTACGAAGGGCCGCACACCCACGACATCGCGCTGGAAAAAGTGCTCCCGATCGTGCTGAAGGCGAAGCCCGCGGCGATTCTCTTCGAGGCCGCCAATCCGCGGCATGCCCACGAATGGACCGTGTGGCAAGCAGCCCGGATTCCTCAGGACAAGATTCTCATCCCCGGCTTGCTCACCTCGACCTCGAACTATGTCGAGCACCCCGAACTGATTGCGCAACGGCTGTGCCAGTTCGCGGACATCGTCGGCCGCGAGCGGCTGATGGCCGGAACGGACTGCGGCTTCGGCACGTTCGCCGGCATCGGCAAGATGGACGCACAGATCTCCTGGCTGAAGCTCAAGTCCCTGGTCGAAGGGGCTGAGCGGGCCTCGCGGCGGCTCTGGAACGCAGCTCCGGGGTGACCCGCGGCCCGGGGGTGATCCGCACCCCCGGGGGTGACCCGCGCCATGGGGGCGTCGCCTGCGCCCCGGGGGTGATCCGGTTGAGGCCAGCGGGTGGCTCTTGAGCGTGCTCGGGGTTAAAGATATCATCTTTAACACATGACTACCCAGCCCCTGATCATCGGCAGCGAAGTGGCCAAGCGGATCTTCCGCGCTGGACGCTCCGACTCTCTCGCCTCCCACATCGTGGCGGAGGTCCGCGATTCGCTGTTTGCAGGCCGGCTGGCTCCGGGGGACTTCCTCGGCACGGAAAAAGACATCGCGGCACGATTCGGCGTCAGCCGCATCGTCTCTCGCGATGCGCTGCGCACGCTGGAAGCGTTGGGTATCGCGCAGATCAAGATGGGCAAAGGCGGAGGGGCACGTATCGCAGCGGGCAACCCCAGCCTGTTCGCCGAGGCTCTGGCGGTGCAGCTGTATCTGACCGGTGTCAGCGCAGCCGAGATCATGGACGCTCAGAGGGCCGCCGAATGCATGGCGGCAGAACTGGCGGCCGAGCACGCGACGGCCGCGGAGCACGCCAGACTCGAAGGGCTGCTTGCCGAGGCGGCGGCGAAAGCCCGCGACACCCGTGCGTTTACGAGCTCCTGTCGCGACTTTCACATGGCAATCGCCGAGGCCTCCCACAACCGGGTTCTCGTCGTGCAGCTCACCTCGCTGCAATACGTATCGTGGCCGAAGGAGAACCGCCAGGTCACGCCGAAGTTGGTCCAACACATCCTGGACGTCCATCACGAGCTCGCCGGGCTCATTCAGATGCGCGACGGGGCAGCCGCACGCCGCCTCATGGACGAGCATGTGAGGATGATCCGCGCGCGACGTGTCGCTCAGCCGCAGCGCGACACCGCACAAACCGGGACGGGGTGCTGCTGAAGCAGCCACGCGTTCCTTATCCGAGGTAACACATCATGGGCAAATTCATTATTCAGCCGCATTTCCGCCTGCAGGAGTGGGTTGCGGACGAGAAGGGCTATTTCGCCGCGGAGGGCCTCGACTACGTATTCAACGAGGAGGTGCAGGCAACCGACGGCAAGGTGCATGACAAGGGTAAGAAGATCGGCGCGTACCAGTCCTTCGAGGAGGGCCGCTCGTCCGATGTAAGCTGCGCCTGTCACTGGACGGTGAATGTCGCCGCCTCGAGCGGCCTGGGCAAGCTGTACCCGGAGGCGTATTCGGTCGCGCCCGCGGCCATTTTCGTGCCCGCCGACTCCCCGGTCCGCCAGCCCTCCGATCTGGCAGGCGTACCGATCTCGGTCGGCTATCAGTCGGGCAGTCACTACTCGAGCATCCAGGCTCTCGAGCAATACCTGCCGGCAGACAAGATCCACCTGTCCTTCAACGACGGCATGCTCTTCAAGCGCATGCAGCTCCTGATCGACGGCGAAATTCCCGCCGCGGCGCTGTTCAGCGGCCCCTACTACTTCGCCGAGCAGCTGGGATTCCGCAAGATCATCGACACGACGTTCATGATCGCCACCATGATCACCGGGGACACCGAGCTCGCTCAGCTGCGCAAATATTTCAGGGCGCTGCAACGCGCTCAGCGGGACATCGACCTGCGCCCGGAAGCGTATACGCACTACTACCTGAAGGAATTTCCGGTGCGCTATCACTCGATGATGGACACCAGGCGCTGGGGTCCGGGCGAGCGCATCGTGTTCGAGCCGTATACGGAAGAGGCATTCAAGCAGTCGAGAGACTGGATCGCGCAGCACGAGATCTTCGGCCCCGGCGGGCTCGGCAACCGCGATTACGGTGAGTCCATCGCCTGTCCGGCGCAATAGTGCGTGTGGGTCGGCGCTACTTGGAAGGGCCGGCCCCGTTCGGCGCAAAGACGACCTTTGTCTGCCAGTGGGGGATCGACGGCAGGTCGGTATCGATGACCAGAGTCCCCTGGGCCCTGGGCACTTTGGACGACAGCATGACCTCTGTCGGCACGGCGCACGGGGCATCCAGCGGAAACATGGAGACGATCGTGATCGGCTTGGCGGCCGCGACATCGGCCGGGTCCTGACTCAGGGGCTCGATATGCGCCGCGGTGATCTGGGTGTGGGGCGCGGTGACGAAGTTGTAGGGCACCCCGCCCGTCCAGCCCTTGTTGCTCCTGGCTGAGGTATCGATCGTCGCCTCCTTCGTGAGCGGCGGCGGCGTCAACCGCACCTCGCGCGGCTTGTCGGGCACCAGCTTGCTGCCCGTCGACAGCCCCTGTCGCTTCCAGATGGCCTGAAACTGCAGCGGGAAACTGCCGGCACACTTCACGGAATAAAACGCATGCCATTGCAGTCCCTGCCTGTCGGACTCCATGTCGATGCGCTTGCCCCCGCCGACGGCGAACAGATAGACCGAGCCGGGACTGACCAGCGCGTCGCTGGCGACGCTCGCCTTGATCTCGTACATCCCGACTTGGTTGTTGGCCGGGTATGTGGCCGGCGTCTCGTCGTGCACCTGCACGTCGCAGCCACCGAGCGCCAACACGGCCGCCACCCCTGCAAAAACGGTCCAATTCGACATGCCGCCCCCGCATCCTGTCCGACTCGCGGACCGCAAGTCAGCTACAGCTTGTCGATCGAAGGGCGTTAGTGTGGCAAGTCCGCGAGCGCGGCACAAGGGTGCGCGTTCCGCCGACGGCGAACGCACAACAGGCGAGCCGGACTCACCGCTTCCGCGGCGGGGTCCGGCTCACGGCAAACCACTGGGGTCTGCGTACTGCCTTACTTCTTCTTCCGGGCGCCCGAGCGCTTCGCGGCGCGGAAGGAAATGCCGGCCCGCATGGCCTTCTGCTGCACGGCGGCCGCCGTACGCCCGAGCTTCTTCGCCACCTGGCTCGTCGGGGTTCCCGCCTTCGCGAGTTGTTTCAGAGTACGCAGTTCACCGGCGCTCCAGGAGGCACCGTCATTCGAGGGACGCTTGGCCATCATTCATTCTCCACTACACACCCGAACAGGGCGGACCGCGATAATACACGCAACAGAGCCCTTGTGCGCACCCAACATGACGGATTGACATGTTGGAAATAACACGGTTTGACCCCCGGCGAGCACCGGCCCCGGCGTGCCCGCGGTGGGCATGCTGACTCGCAAGACCCGAGTCCGGGCCCCGGCAACACGGGTGGAGGTCGCCGCCACGTGTCACACAGCGCCGCCGCGGCCGCGCCGACCCAACTGGGGGCGCGAGGAACACTTTGTGCATCGGTTACGTGTCAGGATCGCGGCGCAGACAGCCACCCAAACCGTGTCAACTTGTCACAGAGGGTGGGTCGGGTGTCCCCAAAATGGCGCGCTCGCGCCCCAATCTCAAGAAATCTCGCGTGCCGAGGGCTTTCTTACAGGGTGCTTACATGACATTACCCACGGCAGCCGGCCGCACCACGGTGGTGTGAAAAAAATTCAGCCCGGGGAGCCCACGACAACACTCACCGCCGCGCCTCCGTCGGTGCCTGCAGCGGGGCGGCAAGCGCAACCGTCCGCTGCGCAACAGAGTCAGTGTCAGTAATGAGAGCCGGACGCGAGCGTCGGGGGCGAGGTCGGCGGCAGCGGGCTCAGGACGCCCGGTCACGCCCCGGAGGCCGTTCCGCAGGGGGCCGTGCGGGCGGCGGGGAGCGACGCCCTTCCATCATGTAATACACCACGTACGCGCTGCCCACACCCGCGGCAATCCAACCCGGCAGCGCCGCCCAGGAGACCGCCTCCCTGCCTGCGCTGAACACGAAAGCCAGGCCGACACCCAGCCAGATGAGACCCCGGAGCAGGTAGCGGGGTGGCGGCCGCTCGGCATTCCCGGGAGCGGCCGGATGGGGCGCTTCCGCAGGATCCACGGCCCTGGCGAAATACCCGGGATCCAGTCCCTTCTCGATCGCCGCCATCCGTTCCAGGTGGCGTTGGTCCAGCTCACGGATCTTGGCGCGGTGCAGTAGCACCATCAGGGTGATGATCATGCCAATTCCCAACGGGATCGCCAGGAAAGGAATCCAGAGGGCAATGTTTTCCGATTCCATCCTCACAACCTCGCGTCAGCCGGTGAGCAGCCGCAGCAGCCACTCCAGCTGCGGCCAGTACTGGCGAATGATATAGCCGACGATGAGGCCAAGCACCGCGGCCGTTGCGGTATCTTTCATCGGAAGTTCCAGCGGCATACTTGCCACACCCGATTTGTACTCGGGCGCGGGCCCCCAGGTTTCACTCCGGCGCGGAGTTTTTGGGCTGCGGCGACTTTCTGTGCGCCGGCGTGAAACCGACGGGCGCCCGGGCGGGTATAAACTTCAGGTAGCTCAAGACGGTTACCAGGTGCTGACGGACGGCGAAGTCATCGAGCTCGTCGGCGCAAACCGCCGCGACGCGGCCCTCGCAGGGATTCTGCAGGCCTACCGGCGCAAGGTATTCGGGCTGGCGTACAGTTTCGTGCGCAATCGGGAGACCGCTGAGGACGTGGCCCAGGACGTATTCATCAGAGTCTGGCGAGCGCTGCCCTCCTTCGACGGGCGCGCCTCGCTATCGACATGGATTTATACGATTGCACGCAACGCCAGCCTGTCGGCGTTGCGCGACAGGCGCTCTGGGGCGCTTCGGGAAGATCCGGACGCACCCGCGGCTGTGGAGACGCAGCTGGAGGGTCCGATCGACTCGCACCCGGTCGAGAGCTCAGCGGAGCGGGCCGCCTTGATGCGTCTCGTCGACCAACTGCCTGACAAGCAGCGGCAGGTGGTGCTGCTGTACTACATGCAGGAGCAGTCTCACGAGGAGGTTGCAGCGATGCTCGCAATGCCGGTTGGAACGGTGAAAACGCTGTTGCACCGGGCGCGGCTGCGGCTCGCGGCCGCGGCGGGAGTGTCCGACATATGACATCCCCCCTCGACTCGCGCCTGGGCAGCTTATACGCAGGGTTGGATGTCTCCCCGGGGTTTGACGCGAGCGTGATGGCGCGCATACACGCCGAATCGGCGGCGTTCGAGGCCGGAGATCGAGCCCGCGCCCGGGCTGAGGAAGCGCAGCGCTACCAGCTGGCTAGGCGCAGACAGGGCTGGGGCGCGCTGTTCCGCCGCGTAGCGACGCCGAATACCCTGGGCGCCGCGGTCCTGGGAGGGTTTGGAGTTAATAGCTTCTGGAACGGCATCCACGCCCAAGTGGGGCCCGTGGTGGCAGCGTATGCGCCACTCACGCTGACCGCGCTTGGGATCGCGCTGGCGGTCGCGACACCCTTGCTGCTGCTGCAGAGCCTTCGGCGGATGTCAGGGGCCGCATGAGGAAGAAGGGCGGGCCGTCCTGCGACGACCCGCCCTTGCCCATGAGTGACAGCGCTCGCCGGTATTAGGCCGTGCGAGTACGCCAGCCCTGGTGGTAGGTCTCGCGGGCCGCGGAGCTGTACGGAGTTACAGAGACCTTGACGCGCACTTCAACCTGCTTGTGGCGCTCGACCGTCACCTTTTTGGTGCCGCCGTTCTCCTCGCCCCACACCAGCGTCAGCACGTCGCCGACGTTGATGTTCTCGTCGACCACGCCGAGCGACAGGCCGACGCGCTCGTTATAGCTGTAGCCGCCGAACATCGAGAAGCCGACGACCTTGCCGCCCATCTTCACCGCGTCGTAGGACGAGGACGCGTAGTTGGCGATCGGGATGTTGAAGAACTTGGCGTTCTGCCCGGCCGGCTCGAGCACCGAGGCGAAGATCTTACCCAGGTCCTCACGGTTCCACTCGAACGTGACCTTCTTGCGCTGCGGCCGCTTGTCCTTGACCATCTTCTCGAGCGCCTCGCGGCCGATGAAGTCGTGGTCGAACTTGACGAAGGGGCCGTAGCCCAGCTCGTACGGCGTCACGTAGTAGTCTTCGATGTTGCTCGAGACGAAGCTGCCGCCGATCGAGCCGGTGGCCTCGTAGCCGTTGGCGGGGAGCCACTCGCGATACTTCTTCATCTTCTCGCCCGTGTACACCGCCGGCAGAGGCGAGGGAATCCAGCCCGACTCCAGCGTGTTCGAGGCGTAAGCGCGCGAGCCGACCGGGACCAGGCCGAACTCTTCGCCGGCCTTCAGAATCGTTTCGCGGATGAACTCACGCTCCTCGTAGGGGCCCCACAGCTCCAGGCCGGGAGCGCCGGCCATGCCGTGCCGCAACGCGCGTACACGCTTGCCCCCGATATTGATCGCATCCATCGTGAAGAACTTGACGTCCGGAATCGGTCCGCCGTTCAACTTGTTGAGGACCTTCTCGGCATTCGGGCCCTGCACCTGGAAGCGGTAGTGACGGCGATTGACCGCCTTGCCCTTCGGGTCGCTCGGGGAGCGATCATCGCGGATCATGTCGACCTTGAAGCCGCCGGTCTCGCCGTGGAACTGGATCCAGTTCACCGACGGGGCACGGCCCACGAACAACAGCTCGTCCTTGTCCAGGTAGAAGAGGATGCCGTCGCCGATGACGTAGCCGTCGTAGCTGACGGGAACCATCTGCTTGGCCTTGTTGACGGCGAAGTTGTTGAAGCTGTTGATCGTCGTGTAGGAGATCAACTTCAGGGCATCGGGACCCTTGACGGTCAGTTCCGCCATGTGGTGCGACTGATCGAACAGCACGGCGCTCTCGCGCCAGGCGCGCTGCTCATCCATCCAATTGTGGAACTCGCTCGGGACGACCGGGTAAACGTAGGCGCCGATGCGCGAGTTGCGCAACATCTGGACCGGGTTACCCGCGGCCTTCAGCACGCTCTCCAGGTTTTGCTGACTCATAACTCTCAATGACCTCTTCTGACGAACTTGATGATAGCGCTTGGTGCGGAAGCCTTCAGCTAAGGCGCCAGGCCCTTGCGCAGGTACGCCGCATCCACTGTATTCGACAGCAGCATCGCGATGGTCATCGGGCCCAGTCCACCGGGAACCGGCGTGATCCAGCCCGCACGCTCCGCTGCCGCGGTGTAGCCGACGTCGCCCACCAGCTTGCCGTTCGGCAACCGGTTGATACCGACATCGAATACTGCCGCACCCGGGCGGATCCATTCGCCCGGAACGAAATCTGCCTTGCCGACCGCAGCGACCACCACTTCGGCCCGCTCCACTTCCGCCTGGACGTCACGCGTGCCCGTGTGGCACACGGTGACGGTGGCGCGCGCCAGGAGCAGCTCGAGCGCCATGGGACGGCCCACAATGTTGGACGCCCCCACGACGACGGCCCGCTTGCCCTTGAGCTCGATGCCGTAGGTCTCGGCCAGGCGAATGACGCCATAGGGCGTACACGGACGCAGGCGCGGACGCTTCTGAGCCAGCAGCCCTGTGTTGGTCGGATGGAACCCGTCCGCATCCTTGGCGGGATCGACGGCATCCATGATGCGATCGGAATTGATGCCCTTGGGAAGTGGCATCTGCACCAGGATGCCATCCACGCGGTCATCCGCGTTGAGCCGCTGCACCAGCGCCAGCAGCTCCCCTTCGGCGGTGGCGACAGGCAGGTCGTGTGCGAAGGACTCGATGCCGACCTCCACGCACGACTTGCGCTTGTTGCGCACGTAGACCGTCGACGCCGGGTCTTCGCCGACCTGGATGACGGCGAGACCCGGCTTGCGGCCGAACTTCGCGGCGAAGGCGCCCGCACGCAACGCAGTCCTCTGGCGCTCCTTCGCGGCCGTAGCCTTGCCATCGAGGATGACAGCGGCGGATTTTTCTTTGACGACTGACGACATGCGCGGCTCTCGCTGCGACCGGGGGCTCGAGCCCTAGTAGCGGTAGTGATGGGACTTGTAGGGCCCGCCAACGGCGACGCCAATGTACTTCGCTTGGGTTTCGGTGAGCTCGGTGAGCTGCGCATTCAGCTTCTTCAGCTGCAGGCGCGCCACTTTCTCATCGAGGTGCTTCGGCAGGGTATACACACCGACCGGATACTTCGCCGTGTTCGTGAACAGCTCGATCTGGGCAATGGTCTGATTGGCGAACGAGGAGGACATCACGTAGCTCGGATGTCCCGTGCCGCAG
>CAZLYG010000035.1:0-19175 GCA_964563075.1 uncultured Steroidobacteraceae bacterium
CGGCGATGCGGGCGGCTTCCTTGATCTGGCAGGTGGAGCGCTGCTTCATGAGCGTGGCAGTCTGGGCCCTGCCGCAACGTGAGGGTCAAGTGTATCGGGCAATCACCATGCAGACGATCGTGATCGACAGCAGGACCGCGGCGATCCGCTGCGCAGCCGCTGGCGACCTGCGGTGCAGGGCTCCCTGCACACCCGCGGCCGCCACCGCACACACTGCGCCAACGGCCAGCGTGTGCTCCATGGGGCCTTGCGCGCCACGGTGCAGAAGGACCATGAGGCCGATCCCCGCGAGCACGGCGAGCGTAGCTGTCCCCATCTGCGCGCCAAACATCCGGTCGGCGCCAGCACCTCCCGAGCGTGCCAGCACGAACGTCGAGCCTGCCCAGTACACCCCGGGCAGCACATGCAACACGAGCAGCAACATGATCAGACCCGTCATCGCGCGCACTCCTGCTCGAGCCGGCCCCGACACACCCTGTCCCGGGGTCCCCGACTCCCATATACACTATGTACCACAGGCGCTGGCGGACGTGGGTTTGCAGGGCACCCCGCCGTGCTCACTCGCTGGCGCGCAACAACCGCAGCATCCGCCTCTTCCCGAGCACATTCGCAGCAAACGACAGCGCGATGATCTTGAGATCGAGCGTCAGACTCTGGCGGCGGAGGTAGAAACGGTCGAGGCGCTCGGTCGCGCGGGCTCCGCGCCCGGCGAGCAGCTGCGACAGGCCCGTGATCCCGGGCTTTGCGGCGAACCTCCAGTCGTGTTGCAGATCATTCCAGCCGAGTCTCGTGACGTCCTGCTCGGTGAGCGGTCGCGGCCCGACGACGCTCATATCGCCGCGCCAGACATTTGCGAATTGCGGCAGCTCATCGACACCCGTGTCCCGCAGCCACTGCCCCACTCGCGTGACCTTCTGACCGCACATGCTGCGGAACTTGTGCAGCACGAACGGCTGACGTGCGCGTCCCAGGCGGGACTGGGAAAACATCAGCGGTCCGCCGTCATCCAGCCAGACGGCCAGTGCGACACCTGCGACCACGGGCGCGAACACCACGCATGCCGTGCCGGCGACCACCAGGTCCAGAGCTCGCTTGCCGCGATAGGAGTCGGCAGGGGGGCCTTCGTTGACACTCATCGTTCCTACTCCTTTCCCTCCAACGCCTATCCACGGCGCGATCCCGCCGCGCGCGCCGGCTCGAGGATGCGGCCGAACCGGCGGTCGCGGCGCGCGAACTCCGCCAGCGCGGCATCAAATTGGTCGGCAGAGAAATCGGGCCACAGGCTGTCGAGGAAATAAAGCTCCGCGTACGCACACTCCCACAGCAGAAAGTCGCTGAGACGCTGCTCGCCGCTCGTGCGGATCAACAGGTCCACCGGCGGTGCCGGTCCGATGGAGTGATCGACGGCACCCAGCTGCGCCGCAAATCGTGCAGCATCGATCTCGCGCTCTCCCTGCAGTGCGCGGCAGGCTTCGAGCAGCGAATGCTGCGCCGAGTAGTCAACAGCGATCCGCAGCTGCATCCGCGTGCAATGCGCAGTAGCGCGCTCGCCGTGCTCGATCACGCGGACCAGTCCGGCTCCGATCCGGTCGCGCCTGCCGATGACATTGAGGCGGATGGAATGCTCCAGACAGCGCCGCGTCTGTGTCAGCAGGTGACGGCGCAGCAGCGTCAACAGAGCGCGCACTTCAGCCGTGGGGCGCTCCCAGTTGGCAGCCGAAAACGCGTACAGCGTGAGGATGTCGACTCCCCGCCGCGCCGCGGCTGTGACGATGGCGTCGACCGCTTTTGCTCCGGCACGATGGCCGGCGTTACGCGGCAGCCCGCGCCGCGCCGCCCAGCGGCCGTTGCCGTCCATGATGATTGCAATATGCATTATTGAGTACTCTGTAGTGCAGAGTTATCAGACAAAAAAAAGCTAGCCGCCGCGGGTCGCCTTGATCACCGCCTCGACATGATCGAGGTAGCGGTTCAAGGCCGTCCGTCCCAACGCCGTCAGCCGATAGACCGACTTGGGCCGGCGCTCCTCGAAGGATTTCGTACAGGTCAGATACTTCGCCTCTTCGAGCTTGCGGGCGTGAGCGCTCAGATTGCCATCGCTCACGTCGAACAGCGCCTTCAGGTCGTTGAAGGTCAGCTCCTCGCGGACTGCCAGAGCGCTCATGATCCCCAGACGCACCCGCTCGTAGACGAGACGATCGAAGGCGGCATCGTCGGCTTCGCGCGGGGGCGTCGGTACGGTCGCCAGTTTCGGGCGCTTGCGCGCCGCGGTCTCGACCGCCGCGGGACGCGCTCTAGATTTGGCTGTCATGGGTATTCCTTCCGATCAGCAGGCCGAAGAGGATGTGCAGCCCGCCGAACCCGGCGCCGAGCATGAACACCTGCAGGTTGGCCGGCAGCAGCAGTGCGACGAGGCCCAGCATCACGAACGAAGCTCCCACTATCGCGATCGTCCTGGTCGTGGCGACACTGGCGGAAATCAAAGCGCAACCGTAGAGCAGCAGCCAGCTTCCGGGGATCGCATGCAGGTTGCCGGAGCTCCAGTGCACGCCCGTCATGACGACGCCGGCGAACACCGACGGCAGCAGACACAACGCGAACTTGCGCACCGGAGCGCCGGAGAGGGTCAGGCCCCGCAGGGAGGCGGGTTGTGTGATCAGGGGCAGGCCAACGCCGGCGGCTACTACCGCGGCGAGCAGCCAGATGCCCAGCCAATGCTCGCGCAGGCCGGGGATGCAGCACACCGCCATGGCGAGCAGGCCCACGCTGCCCATGGCAATACCCGCCGATCCGGGCACGGCGACCGAGGCGGCTCCGTCCATCGAAGCACGGATGTAGCGCAGCGTCGCCGCCGCGTGAGACTCGATCTGTACGGTATTTGCGGACCGCATGCAGGCCCCCTTGACCACCCCGGCACGCTACCGGCATTCGCGGTACGGCGTCAAGTACTCTGTATTGCAGAGTGAACGCCGTCCGACCGGATTGAAATGCCGGGACCAAGCTGAGAGTATCGCGCCGCGCCGCCGTCCGGGCGTGTTCGGCGGGCATGGGATTAGAGGAAGCTTATTCGTCAGTCTGATCAAGCTGCGCCGCAGCCGCGGGCGCCAGCGGCGACTCCTCGGGTTGGCGGGTTGCGCAGAGCGGTGCTTCGCGTTCGTGACGCACTCAAGGCTCTGCGCCGCAACGCGCGGCTGCTCATGGGACGGGGGCTCGCGCGCCTGACCGGTCCGCGCACCGCCAGCGGCCAGCTCAGTCCGGATCAGATCGCCACTGTGCTCGTCTGCCGCATCAACGGCCGTATCGGCAACACACTGTTTCTCACTCCGTTGCTGCAGCGTCTTCACGAGATCCTGCCGCATGCCTCTATCGACGTCGCCACCTCCTGCCCACAGGCTTACGAGCTGCTGCAGAGCCTTCCCGGGATGCGCCAGGTCATTGCCTTCCCCCACAAGGGCCCCCGCCTGGCCAGCAGGTATCTGCACGCCCTGCGCCAGTTGCGTGCGCAGCGCTACGATCTGGTCATCGATCCGGTCCCAGAGTCCACCAATGGGCGCATTGCACTTTCGCTCTGCCGTGCACGCTACAGGGTCGGCTTCACGTCCGGCTCCCAATGGGCACCTCTGACTCACGCCATTCCGGAGACCGCGCCCATGCATCAGGGGGTGCAACCCGTGTACCTCCTGTCCCGCGCCTTCAACGTGCCTTTCGATGCGGGCGGGCTGCAGCTCTCGCTACACCTGGGTCCGCACGAGACGGAAGCTGGGCGCGCCGCCGTGGCCGCGGCCATGAGTCGGGCGGCGGGCACAGCAGATACAGCACGCGCGTTTGGGTTCTTCGCTCATGCGACCGCCACGAAGACCATCCCGCGCTCGTGGTGGCTGGAGTTCTGGCGGTTATTTCTGGAGCTGCAGCCCGATGCCGTCCCGGTGGAATTCTTACCGCCGCGCACCGCTGCAACGGACCCGAGCTTCGCGACATTGCAGTTTCCGTCCACACGGGCTCTGACGGCGGCGATGGGTGCGACGCGCATGTTCATCTCGGCCGATACCGGCCCCATGCATCTGGCGAGCTCCACTTCGGTTCCTACCGTCGCCCTCTTCCAGGCGACGGATCCCTCGCTGTACGGACCGCTCAAAGCCACGGATCTGGCCATTGACATCACCGCGTCCACGCCCCAACTCGTCGCGCAGCGCTGTCAGCGCATCTGGCGCGAGCGCGCCTGAGGCCATGACGGGCAGCCCGCGCCGAGGTGTGCGGCTCAGCGATATGGGTCGCTTCGGGACAGGTATTGCTGGACGTAGTCCGCGACGCCGTCTTCGAGAGACGTGAATGGCTCACGATATCCGGCGGTCCGCAGGTGCTCGACGCGCGCCTGAGTGAAGTACTGATACTTTTCCGCCAGTTGCGGCGGCATGTCGATGAACTCGATGCGCGGCGGCCGGTTGGCGGCGCTGAACAGTGCGTTCGCCAGATCCAGCCAGCTGCGTGCCGCACCGGTCCCGATGTTGAACAGGCCGGAAACACCCGGATTGCGCAGCAGCCACGAAATCACCGCGACGCAGTCCTTGACGTAGATGAAGTCGCGTAACTGGCCGCCGTCGGCATAGTCGGGGCGGCGGCTACGGAACAGGCGCACGGCCTCGCCCCGCTGCACGGCCGGGAAATTCTGTGCAAGCACGCTGCGCATGCTGCCTTTGTGATACTCGTTGGGACCGTAGACGTTGAAGAACTTGAGTCCCACCCACTGCGGCGGAAGCGCCCTGCCCTGCTCCACCAGGCGCGCGATCCGGCGGTCCACGAAGTGCTTGCTCCAGCCGTACGCATTCAACGGCCGCAAGCGGCTCAACGCCTCACAACCCGGAGTGTCATCGAACCCCGCACTGCCGTCGCCGTAGGTGGCGGCTGACGAGGCATATATGAGGCGCTTGCCCGCCTGCGTGCACCAGTGCAGCAGATCCAACGTGGAGCGCACGTTGTTGCGCACAATCAGGTCCACGTCCGTTTCGGTGGTGGAGCTGATTGCACCCATGTGCACGACGGCATCGACTTCGGCGTGATGCGCCTCCAGCCAGCCGGGCAGCGCTTCCGGAGCGACCAGGTCGACGATCTGGTGTTTGGCCAGATTGCGCCAGCGCTCGTCGTTGCGCAGCCAGTCGCAGACGACCACGTTAGCGCCCGCATCGGAGAGCTGCGCCACGAGGTTGGAACCAATGAAGCCGGCGCCCCCGGTTACGACGTACATGTGGGCCTACTTCCCGTGATGCACACCGCGCGGCGGCCGCTGTGCCGCAGGTGCGTCGAGAAACCGGGCCGCCTCGAGCAGATCGCGGACGACGTAGTCAGGAGCGAAT
Source organism: uncultured Steroidobacteraceae bacterium (assembly GCA_964563075.1). Taxonomy (GTDB): domain Bacteria; phylum Pseudomonadota; class Gammaproteobacteria; order Steroidobacterales; family Steroidobacteraceae; genus 13-2-20CM-66-19. The sequence continues at coordinate 5,352 of CAZLYG010000035.1, forward strand.
CGGTCGCTCGCGCGAGCGCCTTCGGAGACCAGCATCGTTGTCGCTCCCAGGTTTCTGCCCAACTCGATGTCACTGCTCTTGTCGCCGATGACCACGGTCGCGGCGGGCTCGAAGCCCAGCTCGGAGGCGGCGCGCAATACCAGCTGCGGCTTGGGCTTGCGACAATCGCAGCCGTCTTCAGGCCGGTGCGGACAATAGTAGATGGCATCGATGTCGGCTCCGCCTGCGCGCAGCAGATGCCGCAGCCGCGTATGGACCTCTTCCAGCCGCGCCAGTGTGAAACGGCCGCGCCCGACGCCGGACTGATTGGTCACGATGACCAGCCGGTGACCCTGGGCGCGCAACAGGCGCAGACCCTCGAGGGCGCCCGGCAGAAATTGCAGCTGGTCCGGATCATCCAGATAATCGCGATCCACCACGATCGTGCCGTCGCGATCGAGAATAACCGTGCGGGGCGTTTCGCGCGTCACGCCTTGCCAACGCCGGCCATGCGCTGAATGGTGTTCGTCGTGCTCTGCGAAGGGACCAGATCGGCGAGCACGACTTTGCCACCTCGCGCGAGCACCAGGTCCGCGCCCACGACGCTCTCAACCGTATAGTCCGCGCCCTTGACCAGTACGTCGGGCTCGAGCGCGGCGATGAGCTGACGCGGAGTGTCTTCCTCGAAGATCACTACCGCGTCCACAGCCTTCAGAGACGTCAACACCATCGCACGCGCCATGGCCCCCTGTACGGGGCGCCCGGGGCCTTTGAGGCGACGCACGGACAAATCGGAGTTCAGGCCCACGACGAGCCGGTCGGCAGTCTGCTTGGCCTGGTTCAGCAGCGACAGGTGCCCCGGATGCAGCAGGTCGAAGCATCCGTTGGTGAAGGCCACGCGCAACCCCAGCTGCCGCCACCGATGCACCATGTGCTGCACAGCATGCAAAGCGAAGCGCATTCGCGAAGCGTGTGCGTCATCGAGCTGGGCGACGATCTCACCTGCCGTCACCGTCGCGACGCCGAACTTGCCGACCACGATACCCGCGGCCGTATTCGCAAGGTGTACGGCCTCACCGATATCCGCACCGCCTGCCAGCCCGACCGCCAGAGCGGCGACGGCGGTATCGCCCGCGCCCGTGACCTCATAGACCTCGCTCGCCTGCGTCTTGATGTGCGTCGCCGTGCCGTCATCGCTCACGATCGACATTCCGTCCTTGCCGCGGGTGACGACCAGCGTTTTGCAGATGCCTTGCGCGAGAATCTCGCGCGCGCCGGCAACGACCTGCTCGTCGCTCGAGCATTCGTGACCACAGGCGCCCTGCAGCTCGTGGCGGTTGGGAGTCAGCACCGTCGTGCCCTTGTACTTGCGGAAGGAGCGGCTCTTGGGATCGACCAGCACCTGCTTGCCGGCGGCACGCGCTGCCGCGATGGCCTCCGCTACCACGCCGTCACAGAGAACACCTTTGGCGTAGTCCGACAGCACGACAATGTCCGTCTGCGCCAGTGCCGAGCGGAACTGCGCGAGCACCGCAGCGGCTACCGACTCGGAGAGCGGCTCCCGGCTTTCGACATCGGTGCGCAGAATCTGCTGGCGCTCGCCGATATAACGCGTCTTCAAAGTGGTTGGCCGGCCCGTGTCGAGGATGAGCTGAGGCTCCAGGGACGGCGTTTCCGCCAGTCGATCCCGCAACCCGCCTCCGGCTTCGTCCGCACCGACGACGCCGATCAGGACCGCATGCCCACCGAGTCCGGCGACATTCCGGGCAACGTTCGCGGCTCCCCCGGGCAGGTCCGAAGTTCGCTCGATACTCATCACGGGGACGGGCGCCTCCGGCGACATCCGCTCGACCGATCCGTAGATGAAGCGGTCGAGCATCACATCGCCGAACACGAGCACGCGGGCCCGGGAGAATGACTCCAAGATCCCCAGCAGATCGGAGTCGCTCATTCTGCTGCCTTCACCAGGCCGAGCCGGATTTCCAGTGCCTTGCAGAGCATGTGGCTGACCAGCAGATGCATCTCCTGGATCCGGGCCGTTACCTGCGAGGGGATCACGATCGCCGCATCGCACAGGGCCCGCATCGGCCCGCCGTCTGCTCCGATCAGCCCGGTGGTGGCGAGATTTCCGGCTCGGGCCTCCCGCAGGGCCGCGAGCACATTGGGGCTGCGACCGGAAGTGGAAATACCGACTGCGACGTCGCCAGGACGGCCCAGCCCCTGTACCTGACGGCTGAAAACCGCCTCGAATCCCATGTCATTGCCCGCTGCCGTCAAGGTCGAGACATCGACCGTCAGCGCCACAGCAGGAATCGCCGCGCGGTCGGTCTTGTAGCGGATCACCAGCTCCGCGGCGATGTGCTGCGCGTTTCCCGCACTGCCGCCGTTACCGAACACCAGCAGCTTGCCGCCGCGCCGGATCGATGCCTCCCAGATGGACAGCATCTGAGTGAACGGCCCCTGCAGCCCTGCCACGCAAGACTCGAATGACTCGCGGTGCTCGGCCGCTTCCGCGGCCAAAAATGCCCTGAGGTCGGTGTCCGGATTCGCAGGGGTCGTCGATTGTGCCGGCATGGAGGGTTCTTCAGGCCTCGAAAGCCCGATTGTAGACTGAAATCCGCAGGTCACGCCCGATACACTACGCCACAATTGTGAGGAGCCGCGACGTGCCTGACCCTTCCCCCTCCCAGGCTTCCTTCACCCGGCGCCCCGGAGTCAGCTACGCGCGCACGGCACAGAACCTGGAAATACCCGTCATCGACGTATCGCACCCAGCGTTCGCGGTCGCGGACGACGCGCGGGCGGTGGAGTCGCTGCGGCAGACCTCGCTCGTGATGACGCGGCGGAATGCGCGTCTGCCGCGCTTTGTCCTGCGCTTCCTGCTGCGGCTGGGCATTCGACGCTCGTTCCTGCTCCGCGAGATGCTCTCCCCCGCCAATAGCGCGTTCCTCCCAGGCATCAGCACCTATCTGATCAAGCTCGGCCCCGACAACCTGGTACCCCCGTTCAACACGCCTGCGGATCGGCAATTCGCCGGTTATCCGGGCATCATGGCCATCCGCATCCGCCTGCAGCAGACAGCTCGGTTGCTGGCCGAGGGCCTGCAAACAGCGCTGCGCGAGCGCCCCGGCGTACCGCTGCACCTGCTGAACATCGGCGGCGGCTCGGCGATCGACACTCTGAACGCATTGATCCTGTTGCGGCGCGCGGCCGCCCCGCTTCTGCAACGCAGTATCAGCGTCCATATCCTCGATCCGGATACGGACGGGCCCCTGTTTGCCTCCCGAGCGCTCGCGGCGCTTGCGGCGACGGGGGCGCCACTTTCCGCAGTGGACGCTCGTGTCGTGCACACACCTTACAACTGGAACGACGCTGCCCCTCTGCGACAGCTCATCCAGAGCCTCGTCACCGAGGGCTCCCTCATCGCGGCATCGTCCGAGGGCGCACTGTTCGAATACGCCAGCGATGCCGCCGTCGTAGCGAATCTCGAAGCGCTCTACAACAGCGGCAGGGGCGCGAGCCTGGTCGTCGGATCCGTCACCCGCGCGGATGAGCTGACACGCTCGGGGCTGCAATACGCCCCTTTCAAGCTGGTCCCACGCGGCGCTGCCGTATTCGGCAAGCTCATCGCGGGCACCGGGTTCACGCTCGCGCGGGTGTACGAGTCGCTCAACAGCGATCAGGTGTTGCTGGTGCCGGAGAAAGCGGCTTGAGAGCGCCGCCAGAAACCTCGGCTCCTGCTGCGAGTCCCATCGTCATACGGTTCGGGCGGCTGGGAGACATGATCATGCTGACCGGCGTGTTGCATCTGCTGCATCGCCGTTATGGCAAGCCCTGCGTAGTGCTCGGGGCAGGTGTCTGGAATGAGCAGATCTTTCGCCACCATCCTGACGTCGCCGGGGTGGAATCATTCCCGCGCCATACTCCGTTCGCACTGACGCTGACCTGGTGGCGCGTCCTGCGCCTGCTGCGCAGCACGCATCCCGGTCCGATCTACGTCTGCGAGCGTCACCCGCGACAGCTCATTCGCGTGCGTCGGATGCTCGCCTGGAGCGGAATCAGCGCCGCAAGATGTTTGTTCGTCACCGCTATGCCCGCTCATGGCGAGGAGCCCTGGGTGGAGCGTTTTGCGCGCTTCGGCGCTCAAACCCCGGCGGCACTGCGCGCAGCGGACTATCCCCTTCCCGCAGGTGATAGCGTGCCGGCGCCACGCCTGAGCGTTGCGGAGGCGGAGCTTCGCGACATCGACGCGTGGGTGGTGGCTCGGCGCGGATCGGGCCGGCCACTCGTGCTGGTGCAGCCCGGCAACTTTCGCAGCATGAGCAAAGGTCGCAGACGCTGGCGTCAACACCGGCCCGACGATAAGGCGTGGCCGGTCGAGAACTGGGTCAATCTTCTGCATCGCGTTCAGGAGCGTATGCCACAGGCGCTGATTTGCCTGTGCGGCGCTCCGCCGGAAGCATCCATGCTGCAGCAGATCGAAGCCGCGGCCGCGAGTGAGAATGTTCTCGTGGCCGCTCTACCGCTACGGCCGCTGTTCGCGCTGTGCAAGCGCGCACACAGCATGATCTCGGTGGATACCGGGCCTGCGCATGCTGCCGCGGCGCTCGATCTTCCTCTGGTTGTACTGTTCGGCGCAGAGCCCCAGCAAGTGTGGTTGCCGCGGGGGCCTGCTTCGTCGCCCGTCCTGGGTGTCGGCGGGCCGCCTGACTCCGTGCGAGTCGATCAGATTTCCGTAGAGACCGTGTTCGACGCGTGGTGCGCACTCCTCTCGAAGGTGGAGAGCCGCGATACCAGCTCAGCATGCGGTGCGCTGTAGGAAATATACATGCAGACATTCTCCCTTCATCGAGCTCTGCGGACCTCGGTCCTCACCACGGCATGGACTCTCACCGCGGTCGGGCTGGGTCTGCCGCCGTTCGCCGGGGCGCAAAGTGCGGCCGAGGTGCAGGCGGCCACCGAGCGCGACCACCAGCTGATGATGGACCAGCTGGGAATCCGCACGCTGCGACCGGGCCCGAGCGGGGATGAGAAGGCCCCGAATCACGCGAACTACGACGAGAGCCAGGCCAACCCCTTTCCCGAGTGGCCGAATCCGCTGGTCATGAATGACGGCCGGGCCGTCACGTCGGCGGACATGTGGCGGCGCCAGCGTCGGCCGCAAATCGTCGAGGTGTTCGAGCGTGAAGTGTTCGGGCGTGTGCCGGCGCACGTGCCACGAGTCGACTGGCGACCCGCGGAGTCCGAGGAGGAGCGGATCGGGCCCGTGCCCGTCACCGCTTCCCGGGTGATCGGCCACGTAGACAACTCCGCCGATCCTGCGATCACAGTCGACATCCCCATGATGTTGATCAAGCCTGCGCACCATGAGGGCCGCATGCCCGTTCTGATCATGTTCGTGCTGGGACCGCCCGCATTTCCCGCGCCGGTGGCCCCGCCGCCCGAGGCCATTGCGAGGATGAATGCAGCGCTGCAGAAGGCGATGACGCGGGAGGACCCTTCACTGGCGGAGGTCTTTCGTCAGCATCCGGCCTGGCAGCCCATCCCCACTCCGCCCTTGTTTCCGCCCCTTCGCCCACCGAGCGATCCCGTCCAGCAACTCGTCGCCGACGGGTGGGCCGTCGCACAGATCAACCCAACGAGCATCCAGGCCGATAACGGCGCGGGACTGACCCGCGGCATCATCGGACTCGTCAACAAAGGCGCGCCGCGCAAGCCCGACGACTGGGGCGCGCTGCGCGCATGGGCTTGGGGCGCGAGCCGGGCTTACGACTACCTCTCGCAGGATCCCGACCTGGATGCACAGCACATCGGCATCGAAGGCGTCTCGCGCTACGGCAAGGCAGCTCTCGTGACCATGGCTTTCGATGAGCGCTTCGGAATGGTTCTCGTCGGCTCCTCCGGTGAGGGCGGTGCGAAGCCGCACCGGCGCAACTTCGGCGAGGCGGTCGAAAACCTCACCGGGTCCGGCGAATACCATTGGATGGCCGGCAACTTCCTCAAATACGGGGCCTCGGATGCGAAAGGCGGCGCCCGCACGGCAGGCGATCTGCCGGTGGAGTCCTCGGAGCTGATCGCGCTATGCGCGCCGCGCCTGACCTTCATCAGCTACGGCTCGCCGGATGCGGGCGACGCCCCGTGGCTCGATCAACAAGGGAGCTACATGGCGACCGTCGCCGCCGGCGCGGTGTTCCGCCTGCTCGGTGCGAAAGATCTGGGTGTCGGCGACGATTACCGCCACGCTCACGAGCCGCCCATCGGTACCGGACTGCTCGATGGCCAGCTGGCGTGGCGTCAGCACGAGGGTGGTCACACCGACGTGCCGAACGTGAAGTATTTCATCGCGTGGGCGGACCGCTGGATGGGACGGTCGGCGCCGTAATTTTCGGCGGGCATGTGTCGGGCATGTGTCGGATAGGGCCGCTCTGCCGCGTCCTTGGTCAGAGCACCGCTCTTAGCTCTTACCGAAGGAGTCACCCATGCAATTCCTCAGCCTGTATACACCGGCCGTCCCCAGCAGCGGCCCCCCGGACCCGCAGCACATGGCCCGCATGGGCCAGCTGATGGAGGACATGATGAAAGCCGGCGTCCTGGTGAGGACCGGTGGCATTCTCTCCCGCCAGACAGGGATGAAGGTCACGCGCCGCAACGGCGAGGTATCGGTCGAGCACGGCCCCGTCAACGGGTCGAGCCTGATGCCGGCAGCGGGCTATGCGCTGATGCGCGCCAATACCCGCGAAGAGCTCGCCGGCTACGTCAAGACGTTTCTGGAGCTCGCCGGTGACGGGACGACAGAAATCATCCAGGTGATGGACGGGCCGTCCTGAGCTGCACGACCTCAGTGCGCGTGGCGTGCGAACAGCCGGCAGTAGATGCAATCCGTGTCGCTCTTGTTCTCGATCCACAAGTAGCGGATCCACGGACCATCGTGATGAGCCGCCGCGTGCTCGAACGCCTGGTTGGCCAGATCGTGCTCGGCGAGCTCTGTCAAAGCGCCGGTCCGGAGGATCTCCGTGGCGCGGGATGTCTCGACCGCGCCGCGGGGATGCACGGTGATGGTCGCAGCGCCGCTCTCGATACGACTCGCCAGAACTTCCGCGTAGTGACGCTCGCCGTCGAAGCAGAACAACGTACGGAAGTACTGGACGAGCTTCTCGTGCAGCGACGCTCCCGGTTCCACACCTGCCCGCCCGGGCTCCACGGAGTCGGTGAGCTCGACGCGATCGGTGGGAAACCCATCCATGACCAGGTCAGTACGAACCCGCTCGGCCGCCTCATGATTCACGTACACACCAAGTAAGACAGCGCTCATGTGTCTTCCTCCGTGCTAACGATGCGCAGGGCGCGCACGCCATGCATGTATCTACCGATACTACACCTGCAATGCGGGAACGGCTCCTGGATGTCCCGTTTCTTCCCGGCACCTCTTCCGGACACCGCGGACGCGGACTTGACGTTGGTTCGCGACAACGGGTGACACTCACCGTCGTCGCGTTTCCTCCAGTGCCTGGGGTCCGAACCAGCCCCAGTAGACCCGATGGCGCCTGATGAGCCCATCCTCGATCTCCATGACCTCCGGCGGCACTATCACGTTCCCGACGGTTCTCAGCATTCGTGGTCTCGCCAGTCATGTTCATACTCCGGCTCATCCTCAGTTCGAATGCATGACGCCACAGCGAAACTTCGGTTTGCGTCGAAACGAGAGGCCGCCGCTGCGTGCTAGCCTCTCGCCATGTTCCACACACGCAGCAACCTGGACCCTGACTTCGCAACCACAGCCGCGCTGTTGGGCGATGCCTCCCGTGCGCGGATGCTTCAAGCACTGGCCGACGGCAGAGCATTGCCCGCGACCGAGCTGGCCCGCTCGGCCGGGATCACGCCGCAGACTGCGAGCACACACCTGGCGAGGCTCGTCGACGGGAACATCGTCAAAGTCGAGCAGTACGGGAGGCATCGTTACTTCTGCCTTACGGGCGGAGCCGCGGAACTGCTCGAGACGCTGGCTGCGTTCACTGTATCCACGGCTCACCCACGCGAGCCCGCCCGTCCCGGGGAACATGACCTTCGGTTTGCGCGCACCTGCTATCAGCACCTCGCCGGCAAGGTGGGAACCGCGGTCACACAGGCGCTATGCGACACCGGCTACCTGCGTGATACAGAAGACGGCTATGCCATAGCACGCAAGAGCTGGTTCCTGAGCATCGGCATCGATACGGACCGGCTCCGACCGCGGCCCCTGACACGACGATGTCTGGACTGGAGTGAACGTCGCCCGCACCTGGGAGGCTCGCTTGGCGTGGCGCTGTTGCGCCGCTTCATGGAGCTCAAATGGCTGACGCCGCTGCGTGAGCCACGTTGCCTGCGGCTCACGCCTCACGGGCAGCGGGCCCTCCAGAAGGCGCTGGGGGTTGCCCTCGCGTTGCGCTGACGGAAGCCCGCGCTGAGCGTCACTGCGCCGCTCGCGATTGCGGCTGGAAACGCAAGCGCGTGCCGCGCGGCCACCGCCGCAACTGCGTTCCCCACCATCAACTGCGTGGAACCTCAAGTTCTCTGACAGTGTCAACCCGAGGGCAGCTCACGCGTTAGAATCGGGCCGTTATTGGCAGTCGGCTCCGCACAGTGTTGGGTGGGCGTCCGGCGAGGGAGAGATGCCATGCGATCCTCTGGCTTGTTGTCTGCCGCCATCTTCGTTGCCTGTCTCCATGCCGCCTTCGCCTACGGGCAGGTCGGCGGCAAGGAAGCGAAGCTCGAGCCGTATCACCAGCATCACGACACTCGGAACGGTCACGACCACTACTACCCGGATCGCGGCTCCATCGTCCGTGTCCTGCCACCGGGCGAGACGATCGTGAACTACGCCGGGCTCGCGTATCGATTCCAGGATGGCGTGTGGTACGAGCCTCGGGGCCCGGCGTTCATGGTGGTCGAGCCACCGATCGGCCTGATCGTGCAGACGCTCCCTACCTTTGTCACCGTAATCGCGCGGCACGGCACACTTCTTCTGTACGCGAACGACGTGTATTACCGCCCGCGCCCGGACGTCGGCGGCTACGAGGTAGTGAACGACCCCGCCGAGCCGGAGTTGACTGCTGACTCCGATGACTCGGGCACCTCGGGCGGGCCACAAGGTGGCGTGGGACCGGCACACGGCGGCGCCGCCGCTCCCGCAATTGCTGCGACGGCTGCGGCGAAGGCAGCCGCCGGATCGGAGGTGACTGCCGCAGACGCAGCTGATGCGCCGGCCGTGTTTCCGCTGCCGTCCACAAACGCCGTTCCGGCCGTCACGCCCGCGGGCGCCGGCCCAGTCGCGCCGGCGGGCGCGACGGCCCTCCATCATCGGGTTGTGCCGATTCCTGCTGCAGAAGCGCCCGCGGCGGCGGCCGGTTCCGCTGACGCCCGGCTGGCATCGGCGGCTGCAACGGGGGCTGGTGGAGCAGCAGGAGTTGCACCAGCCGCCCCCACAGAAGCAGGCGCGGGCTCGCCAGCCAGCGTCTCGCACAGCGCACACGCCCCCACGAACGCACAGGGCTCAAACGCGCAGGGCTCAAACGCGCAGGGCTCAGTGGCCAACGCCCCCGCGAACGCAGCCGATACAACCGCACCGAAAAATGCAACGGGCGCCACAGCGATCACGCCGGCTGCGACGCCCACGCCACATTCGCCAACGTCCGCCGGGCCGTCGGAGCCGACACCCACACCACGTTCGCCCGCGTCCCAGGGGCCGTCGGCGCCAGTGGCCACTGCAGCGACGCCGCCCAACACGACGGCGCCCTACACAGCTGCGGCCGCTGCTACTGCAGCTAACACTCTGCCTAACCCCGCCGCGAGTGCTGGCAACGCAGCTGGCGCTGCGCCTAACGGCGCCGCGGCCGCAGCCACGACACCCAACACGTCGCCAAACGAGTCCACGGCCGCAGCCACGACACCCAACACTTCGCCAAACGCGTCGACGGCCGCAGCCACGACACCCAACACTTCGCCAAACGCGTCGACGGCCGCCGCCACCACACCCGCCGCTCCGGCTCCAGCGCAAGCCAGCACGCCTCCGTCGCCTCCCGCCGTACCGCCCGGCGCACCCGCCAGCGAGTTGGCCGCCGTGATCCAGGCGCGTCCGACAACAACGTCAGGCCCACCGCGTCCGACTCGCGTCGCACTGGTCCCACGCAATGGCCAGTCGCAGGACCAGGAGGCTCGCGATCGCTACGAGTGCTACCGGTTTGCGGTCACGCAAAGCGACTTCGATCCCTTGCGCTGGAACAATGCGGCCAACAGCGGTCCACAGGACTATGAGCGGGCGCAGGTGGCGTGCTTTGATGCGCGCGGCTATACGGTTCGCTGAACAGGTTTGCTGAGAACGCGCCTGTAGGGTCTGCTCTAGCGAGGGCCTGCTCTAGCGAGCGTCTGCGGCTCTGCTCCAGCGACAGAAGTCCATGGAATAAACAACACGGCGCGAGCGGAACCACACCGCGGTCGGTCTTGCCGATCTGCCGTATTCGCGCCAAGCTAGCCAACACGTTCTGTTTGCCGGCTCGCCCGGCCAAGCGATGCGCTGCACGCGGCGCACGAGGGGAGACGTCTGATGCGATTCCTGCTCCAGGCGGGCCTTGTGGGGCTCGGCGTACTGGCCGCTACAGCTACGCTGGCAGCCCCCTCGGATGTGGTCGAAGGACCCCTGATTCGACCCGCGACCTCCTCGAGCGACCCGCGCGACCTGTCGGGCGTCTGGTTCATCCGCCTCTACAACCGTCAGATCAATTCGACGCTCGGGCGCCTGCCGCCGTTCACTGACAAAGGCAAAGCGGAGTGGGACAAACGCGTGAAGGCGGAAAAGGAAGGATCGCCCATCGCCGATGCTTCGGCCTACTGCTGGCCCCACGGCGTGCCGCGCGTGATGAACTCCCCGTATCCGATCCAGATCATCCAGACAGAGGGCGAGACCACGATCGTGCACGAGGTCGCGCACAACATCCGCCACATCTACATGGATCAGCAGCACCCGCAGTCGATCACACCCACTTTCATGGGCGATTCGGTCGGGCACTGGGAAGGAGACACGCTGGTGATCGACACCATCGGGCTCAATGACCTCACCTGGATCGACGAGGTAGGCGTCATCCATGGGAGGCAACTGCACGTCATCGAGCACATCCGCAAGATCGAGGACGGCCACGCCCTGGAGAACATCATCCGCATCGAGGATCCGGAGTTCTTCAAAGAACCCTGGTACGCGCGTATTACCTATGCCTGGCGGCCCGATCTGCGGCTGTCGGAGTACGTCTGCGAAGAGAACAACCGCAACATGCCGGTCAACGGGCACACGGTGGCGCGATGATCCGCCCCTGCCGCTTGCGCAATGTTCCGGCCGCCGCCGCTGCCCTCCTCCTCCTGTGCATTGCCGCCCCGGCCGCGGCGCAACCGATCTACCACCCGCCGGCGGGGCAGAATTTCGAAGGTGTCTGGCTGATCGAGGGAGATCACTCCGTTGTCAAGACCACCCAGGGCAGGCTGCCGCCCATGAGCCGAGCGGCCAGCGCCGTGTACGCTGCCCACGTGAAGGCAAGGAAAGCCGGGAAGCCCGACTTCGATACCATCCAGACGTGCAAGCCGCACGGCTTCCCGCGCATTCTGTTCGCTGCCTATCCGATCGAAATCCTGCAGGAGCCCAGGCAAGTGACCTTCATCCATGAAGTCCACCACATGCCTCGCATGGTCTACCTCGACCTGAGGCTCCCGAAGCTGGAGGACATGGACCCGGACTGGATGGGCCAGTCGGCCGGACATTGGGAAGGCGATACGCTGGTGGTCGAGAGCCAGGGCTTCAACGATCTGACGACGCTGGATGCGGCGGGGTTGCCGCATTCGGAAGCCCTGCGCGTCACCGAACGAATCCGCAAGCTCGACGCGGACACGTTGGAGGACCTGGTCACCATCAACGATCCGAAGACCTATACCAAGCCATGGAGCACGCGCGTGACGTACAAGCGCCAGCCCGGGCGGCGCCTGAGGGAGTACGTCTGCACGTACTCCAATCCGGAAGTGCAGGCGAAAACGTCAGACACCGGGCAGTAGGTCGGCGGCTCTTCAGTCGGCGCGGGTTCAGTCGGCGCGGGTTCCTCGGCGCGGGTTCGGCCGGCGCGGGTTCGGCCGGCGCGGGTTCGGTCGGCGCCCGCCCGTGCCCGCTGCCCCGGCCTCAGTCTGCGCACGGCCTGCCGCCTCACCCCGCCACCCTGGCCGACAGGGCACGATCGGTCCGGCACAACATCCAATCCAGTTGCGACCACCGCTTACGGGCCACCCGGCGCAGTATCAAGGCTACGCAGGCCAAGGCGATCTCCACGGCAACCACGGCAGGGATGTTAGCCGTGGATCGGGCCGCGAGCACGGCCACCGCCATCAGCGTAAGTGTCAGGGCGACCGCGATGCATGTTTCTTGAAAACGCAGCCTCTGCGTCAACATGAGCCCCAGATAGGTGCTTACGGTCGTCCCAAGAATCAGCAGCGGCAAGCCCACCGCCAGCAGTGTCGGCGCCAACCCGGAGTAGCCGCCAATGGCGAGCATCAGTGCGAGCAGGATGCCCAGCACGTAGTTGTTGTGCCGCCAGAAGGCGCGCTCCACCTGCAGGAACAGCTGCTCACGCGACCAGCCGCCTCGTAGCCACACTCCGCGACTGCGCTCGGCGGCCTGCCCGGCAATGGCGCCGGCGACCGTGCTGAACAGCGTCAGATAGAACAGCCAGACTTCGGCAGAGTAAAACCCGATGCGCGCGGCGAGCGCGATGGGGATGAACTGCCCGCACGCCAGCAGCCACGGATTGGCAGTGCCGAGTACCAGGTCGATCTCGCGACCCGGCACGTGCGCAGTCCGACCCCTCCACCCGCGGCGGTCCCGCCAGCCGCGCCAGATGAGCAGCAGCCGCTGCACACGCGACCAATTCAGGAATACCCCGCCGAAAACGAGCCACACCGCGCCGATCTCGACGAGGTTCCAGATCAACGACACCTCACGTGTGCGGATCTCTCTCGTCGGCGCAAGAATCATGGCCGCAATGACGATCAGCGCCTTGAGATAGCCGGCCAGGTTGCGCTGCCCCGTGATGAACCACATGGCCACATACAGCCACCCGTATAGAAGGAGTGTCGACGTGTAGATGCTCCACACGTTGATCAGCGTCTCGTGCTCGAAACGTGCACGGAGAGTCGCGTTAGCATGTGGCAGCGGCAGGGCCGCGCTAAAACCCACATACATCACTATCGCCGGTGGCGCAGCGCTGATGATCACCGTCGCGAGCGCGCTGAGCAGCAACTTGATGCGGCCGCCCGGTAGGGATCCGAGCCCACGGCTGCGCGCCATTCGGCCGAACATGAGGGGCATCATGGCGCTGCCCAGGAGCAATGCACCGCTGCTGAGCGCTGCCACGGCCAGAGAAAAGCCCGACTGGGGCAGGCGCCACATGACAATGCATGAGCCGACGAAACCGGCTGCTCCGCCGAAGGTGAATCCCCGCAGCACCGGTGTGCAGGTGAAATAGGACCAGAGCAGGCGGATGACGGCTTTCACCGGTGCAGCTCCAGAAAGATCTCCTCCAGGGAGAGCGCTTCGATGGTGATGTCATCGATCGCGATATCACGGGCGATGCGTTCCGCCAGCGCGCTCTGCGCATCCGGGGACCAGTCACGCACGACGGCCGTGGCTCCTGCCGGCGAACGCCGCAATGAGAGCACGCCCGGTATCTGCAGATCTGCAGGCAGATCGCCGGAGCAGCGCAGGTGCAGGCGCAGGATCGAATCCTTGAGCTCATCCAGACCGCCCTGCCAGAAGAGCCGCCCCTCCTTGAGAATCCAGAT
>CAZLYG010000036.1:0-1280 GCA_964563075.1 uncultured Steroidobacteraceae bacterium
GGGGAGCGGCAAGCCGCTGGTGGTGGTGCTCATGAACGGCAGCGCGTTGGGCGTCAACTGGGAAAGGGATCACGCCAACGCAATTCTGGAGAGCTGGTACTCGGGCGAGGAGGGCGGAGCAGCCGTCGCAGACACGCTGAGCGGTCGGAATGACCCCGCGGGGCGTCTGCCCGTCACATTCTACAAGGACGTACAGCAGCTACCGCCCTTCGAGGACTACTCCATGAAGGACCGCACCTATCGTTACTTCCGGGGCGCGCCGCTCTGGCCGTTCGGTTACGGTCTGAGCTACACGAGCTTCCGCTATGGCTCTCTGACCGTGCAGGGGTCGATCAAGGCCGGCCAGCCGCTGGATGTCGCCGTCAATGTGACCAACATCGGGCCGCTCGCCGGGGACGAAGTCGTGCAGCTCTATCTGCAGTTTCCAGACATTCCGGGCGCACCCCTGCGGGCACTGCGCGGCTTCCAGAGGATCCATCTGGCAGCCGGCGCCACTCAGAAAGTCGGCTTTCACCTGAAGAAACGCGACCTGAGCATGGTTACCGAAAGCGGCGACATCATCGTCGCCCAGGGTCACTACACCGTCTCCGTCGGCGGCGGTCAGCCGGGAACAGAAGCTCCTTCGCTCAGCGCTACCTTCGAGGTTCAGGGCCAGATCAGGCTCCCCGAGTAGCGAGCGGCACTTCCCGGAAGGTTCTGGACGGAATACCGGTGTACGCGGAAAAGCGCGTGCTAGGCTAAAGCGTGCCTCACAATCATCCTCGCCCCGCCCTGAAGCTCGGTCAGATACCGGACCTGTCCCACGCCGCTGACGGTCGGGCACCTCGCAGCCGGGCGCTGCGCATCCACGGTGCCATTGCACAGCGGATCGGCATGGCCATTGTGTCCGGACGTTATGCGCCCGGTGACGTTCTCGATGGCGAAGTCGCCTCGAGCGAGCAACTGTCGGTTTCCAGAGCCGCGTACCGGGAAGCCGTACGGATTCTGGCAGCCAAAGGTCTCGTGGATGCCCGGCCCAAGATCGGCACACGGGTTAACCCCCGCTCGAAATGGAATTGGCTGGACCCGGACATCCTGGAGTGGATTTTTCAGTCAGAGCCGGAGCGCCCGGTCCTTGATGGGTTGTTCGAGCTTCGCGATCTCGTTGAGCCCGGTGCGGCCGCTCTGGCGGCGCGCCGCCGGACCGCGGCACAACTGAAGTCACTGCGGCGATTCCTGGACCAGATGCGACGCCATACCCTCTCAACCGAGGAGGGACGGCGAGCCGATCTGGGCTTTCA